>NZ_CP020811.1 GCF_002157835.1 Mycobacterium dioxanotrophicus
TGACGACGACCGTGGACGTGTATGGGTTGCGGGTCAACCAGGCCGGGTCATGCGCGCGATGACTGCCACTGCGGTGATGGAAGCGTTGGGCTGGAAGCATTCTCGGCTGAACCGGTTGGAGAAGTCGACCACGACGGCGTTGCCGATCGAGGATTTCGACCGGCTGGTGGCGGTGTTGCGGTTCCCGGCGAAATTTTTCACCACCGCTCCGACGTCGCGGGTGCACCAGTCGGATCTGTTGTTCCGTGCGCCGCGGTCGATCACGGCGACCGAGCGGGAGTATTTGGCGCAGTTCGCGGCATTGGCTGGGGAGTTTCTCGACGAGCTCAATGGCCGCACTCAGTTACCTGCGGTGAAGTTGCCGATACTTCCGATCGACACCGCGGTGACCCAGGCCGCTGCGGCGGTGCGTGCCAGTTGGGGGTTGGAGCACGATCAGCCGATCGAGTACCTGACGCATGAGATTGAGCGCAGCGGTGTGGTGGTCGTGGTGCGCCGGTTGCTGACCTCCTCGTCACGGCGGATCCTGGGTGACGGGGATTCCACCGGCAAGATCGACAAGCATTTGGGTTATTCGGTGCGTGTCGGGGAGTTCAATACCCGGCCGTTGATCGTTGTGCGGCAATCGAATTCGTGGGAACGGACCCGCTGGACGCTGGCTCATGAGGTGGGTCATCTGGTGTTGCATGCCTCGGGCAGCGTCACCGAGGCCTGCGAGGAGCAGGCGTCGCAGTTCGCGTCGGAGTTGTTGGCGCCGGCGGCGGTTCTGGCCAAGGAAGTGTCGCGGGCCCCGTCGCTGGCGGAGTTGTTGCCGGTGAAAGCCAAGTGGGGTGTGTCGCTGGGGGCGTTGATCAAGCACCTGCATACCTCGCAGTTGTTGACTGGGGCGCGGTTTGAGGCGTTGCGCCGCCAGCTCTACACCCGGGTCAATCCGGATACCGATACGACGTGGGGTCGGGTGGAGCCGGGCTGGAATGACCGTGAGGTGGAGCGGCCACGATTGATCAGCAAGTGGCTGGAGATGGCGTTTTCGGCGCGGTCGGCGGCGATGCTGGCCCCTATGACTTGGTGTGGCCGCAGGATCTGCTGGAGGACTTCATGGCCGGGCAGCGGGCCGCCCGGGCGCGGCGGCGGTGCGGGTGGCGGCCGGCAGCGGCAGAGCGACGGTCGGACCCGCGACAGCGGCGCCCAGTACGGGCAGCAATGTGATTCCGTTGCGGCAGCGAAGCCGGCGCGGCTAAAACACAAGGGGGTCGGGGGCCGGTGGCGCGAGTGCAGCGGGTGATCTTTGCCGACCAGCCTGTCACCTACACGATCGTCGGCGCCGATCATCTGCCGGTGGCCCCGGCTGCGGAGTATCTGAGGTTTCTGCGTGAGGGGGGCGCGTCCCCGCACACGGTGCGTGGCTACGCCGCGGGGTTGGCGCGGTGGTTCACGCTGCTCGAGCACACCGGCCATCGTTGGGATGACTTCCCCACCACCCTGTTCGGGCAGTACTTGCAGTATCTGCGGACTGGTGATCTGCCCGGGACACCGCGCCTGGGTGCCCCCGAGACCAAGATGGTGACCAGTTCTTTGCAGCCACGGGCGGCTGCGGTGTTGTCGATGTATCGCTATCACGCTGATGCCGGCACCACCGAGGTGCCGTATCGGCGTTTGGTCACTCAGCGGGGCAGCTGGCGGCGCCACACCCGCTACGTCGGGTTCCTCGACGGCGTCGGGCCCCACCGCGACGGTGAGCATCCGATCTACCCGGTGCGCACCCCGCGGCGATCGGCCACCCCTGTCTTGTCGCCTGCCCAGGTGGCCACGATCCTCGATGGCTGCTCGGTGCAGCGCGACGGGGACTGGTCCGGTGGGGCCGCCGGGGTGCGCAACCGGTTGTTTTTCGCTGTGCTGGCTGAAACGGGAATGCGTCTGGGCGAGGCCTTATCGCTGCGGCACAACGATTTTCATATCGGCGCCGGTGCGACCCCGTGGATCGACATTGTGGAGCGCCAAGATCACCCTACGGTGCTCGGGTCAAGACCGGGCCGCGGCGGATCTATGTCGGAGATGACCTGGAGGCACTGTATTCAGAGTATGTGTGGCAGCTGGTGGCGATGAACGCCGACCAGGCCGTGGCGGATCTGTCGAATCATTTTGTGTTCGTCAATCTGCAACGGGGGCCGCGGTTTTCGCCGATGCGCCAGGAGAATGTCTACGAGAAGGTCCGCGGCCTGCGCACAGCGCATCGGAGTCTGCCGCCGGATTGGTCACCGCACTGGCTGCGCCACACTCACGCCACCGCGTTGCTGCTGGCGGGGGTGCCTGAGCATGTGGTGATGCGGCGGCTGGGGCATGCCGATGTGCAGACCACGCTGTCCACCTACGGCTGGGTCACCCAGGACGCGGCGATGCGCTCGCTGGCCGAGTGGAAAAACTATGTCGCCGGTTGGAAAGGGCTTCACGATGGCCAGCAATGAGGGCCACCTGGCCAGGCCCACGGGGAAACTCAACGCCTCAGTGTGGCAGGCGCAGTGGGCCCTGGTGCCCGCCGAATGGCGCCGCCCGGCCTATCAGGTGCATCTGCCCCCGGCAGATCGGGTGTTCCTGTCCCGCAAGAACGATGTGCCGCCCGCTGCGGCCGCTGGGGTGTACGACTTCACCCCGCAGGCCACACCGGCGCGGTTCGCCGACGAGATCGCCTGGTGGGTGTGGGTGTGCTACCACGAGGGGCTGCGCAAGATAGAGCATTCCCTGCTGCGCTGGGCCACCCAGGCCATCAGCGCCGCCGCGGCCGAGTACCGCAGTGCGCACGGCCGTCACCCGGTGAGCATCACCGACCTGGCGGTCAACGACATGGTGCGCCATGCGGTCGTGGTGTTCGAGCGGCGCAATGCGCGGCTGCCCGCCGGCGGCACGCGCCGCAACATCGTGGGCCTGATCGAGCATCTGCACCTGTTTCTGTCGGTGCGGGCCAGCGCCATCGACTGGTGGGCCTATGACACCTGGGATCTGCGGGCCGATCCACGGATCCCGCAACGCGAACACGAACCGTGCCACGAGAAGACGGTGCGCATCGGGGCGATCGAACCAGCGTGGCTTCGCGAAGGGGTGCGGTTTTGGCTGCGCACCTGCCTGGATGCGGAGTTGCTGCGCTGGTCCTCGGCAGTCGATCGTGCCCGCGAGATGGCGCGTCACTTCGGTGCATTCGTGATCGCGCGCGGCTACACCGATCCCGTCTTATCCGATGACCCGGCGCAGCTACGCCTGATTTTCACTACCTACAACGAATACCTGCGCTCCCCGGCCGCGGCCGCCCGACATGACAAGCCGTTGTCTGCCACGGCGATCGGCGACAGCCAATCTCAGATCCAGAGCTTCTACACGTTCATGCTCGACCATGCCCCCGAGGCCGCGGCAGCCACCGGCGATGCGCGTTGGGAGAACCTAACTGCGGCGCACACCCGGTTGTGGGGGCCGGCGTTTCGCACCCGCCGCGCCCACCGCACCCGGGAATTGACCTGGTACTCCACTGGAGAACTGCAGCAGATGCTGGCCTACCTCGACGTGCTCGCCGCCCAACGGGGCGCCCTGGTGTCGGTGACCCATCCCGATGGCACCGTGTCACTGATCAAAGGCCTCGGCGACCCCCAGGCCGCCCGGATCTGGCTGCTGCAAGCACTGACTGGGCGGCGGGCTTCAGAAATCCTCATGCTCGATCACCACCCGCTCGAAGCGATCCCCGGCGCGGCGCGGCCACCGCCACCGATGACCCCGATGTGTTCGTGGCCAAACTGCGCTACCAACAGACCAAAGTCGACGGGGTCATCCCCACCATCCTGGTCGAGCAGGCCGTGGTCAACGTCATCGCCGAGCAACAGCGCTGGCTCGCCGACACCCACCCCAGCCTCACCCGAAATACCTGTTCATCGCGGTCAAACAAAACCTGGCCGGGCGCCGGCCCGCCCGTATGCGACGTATCGGCCTCCCTGGACAAGCTCGATGCCATCCATGGTCTCACCGATGCTGCGGGAAACCCGTTGCGGTTCACCCAAACGCATCGGCTGCGCCACACCCGGGCCACCGAACTGCTCAACGACGGCGTGCCGATCCACGTCGTCCAGCGCTACCTGGCCACAAGAGCCCGAGATGACCATGCGTTATGCCGCGACACTGGCCGCGACCGCCGAAGCGGAGTTCCTCAAACACAAGAAGATCGGCGCTCACGGCACCGACATCGGAATCAGCCCGTCTGACATGTTGGACATGACCCAGCTCTCAGTGCGCACCGACCGGGTCTTGCCCAACGGGGTGTGCCTGCTGCCGCCACTGAAAACCTGCGACAAGGGCAACGCCTGTCTGTCGTGCGGGCATTTCGCCACCGACGCCACCCACATCGACGAACTCAAAGATCAGCACGCCAAGACCACGGCGCTGGTCGAGATCAGACGTCAGCAGTACCGCCGGCGCACCGGCCGCGAACTCACCGATGACAACGTATGGGTCGCCCAACGCCTGCGCGAATTGCATTCCCTGCAAGCCATCCTGGACCGCCTGACCGCAGATCAACGCACCCATCAGGAGGCGATCGCCGGGCCGGGACGGCCAACCGCATCCCGCTGCAACCTGTGGCCACCCGCGGTGCGCACGATTCAGCACTGCGCAAAGCCGATCCTCACACACCCGCATGACCGTCACCCCGCCTCCCTCACCGCCCTTGAGGCCAGCGCCCGCAAACGCAGCGCCGACGTCGAGGCCCGTATCGATCGGGCCCTGAAGAAGATGCGCAAGCAGGGCCTCGACATCAACGTCAGCAGCCTGGCCCGCCACGCCGGAGTGTCACGCAGCGTCATCCACCGCCGCCCCCAACTGCGAGAACAGATCCGCACCACCCAGCCGCTGGCCGCCGCCCCCGATCCACCGCCACCACCGGCTACCAACACCGAGAGCAGCATCATCACCGCACTACGGACCCGCCTGAAGGCACGAGACGCCCAGATCGCCGACCTGAAAGCCCAACTGCGCGAACGCGACCACATCATCGCGACCCTGCACGGGCAACTGGCCCGCAACCCCTAACCGGACACCAACTCCTAGCTGGCTGGTTGTGCGGGTCGCTGCGTGGTTTGTGCGGTGATGAAGTCGTCGACGATGCGGGTGCAGTCGTGGTGGCCGATGGCGCGCAGGCCGGTCATGCGGGCAAAGACCAGGGGGCCGACCAGTTGGCACAGTGCCAGTTCGATGTCGAGTTCACCGAGTTGGTCGAGGGTTTCGGGACTGTGCAGGATTTCGTCGAAAGGCCGTCGGTACTGCTCGATCACCCGGGTGCGCAGCATGCTGGCAGTGGCGTGGTGACCGGTATCGCTGTCGCTGTCGTGTGTTTCGGTGGGCCCAACGCGGCCCAGGCCAAGGTGGTGACGTGCAGCGGCGCTTCGGCGAACAGGTCGGCTTGGCGCGAGAGCAGTTCGACGAGCCGCTCACGCAGGGTGCCGCTGGTCGGGGCGGGCGCGATGACTTGGGGCAGCAGTCGTTCGAAGGTGGCCGCGAGCAGTTGTGAGGAACTGTTGAAGTGGCGGTAGAGGGTGGTGCGGGCGACCTTGGAGGCTTTGGTGACCGCGTCGATGGTGACGGCTTCGATCCCACCGGTTTTGAGCAGGTTGGCCGCGGCGTCGAGCAGCCGGGTGCGCGATCGGGTGCGGCGCGGGTCGACGTCGTCCTCGTCGTCGGGTGCCGCCGCGGGTTCTGTCCCCACCTGACCTCCTGGTGTGTTGCCTCGTCGGTGCATTGCGGCCGCTCTCCCGGTTATGGTACCGATAGTATCGCAGCGAAACTGCTAGTACCGGCGGTCCCGGGTCGGGACGCGGTGGCGGGGCTGCCCGGGTGTGAGGAGGCCGTGATGGGTGCTGATCAGCCGCAGCGGTTGCCGTCGCACACGCCGACCTGCATGGGCTGCGGGCCGGACAATCCGCACGGTTTGCAGCTGGAGGTGTTTCGGTGCGGCGATGAGGTGTTCGCTGATCTGGTGTTCGATGAGCGTCATATCGGCGCGCCCGGGCTCGCACACGGTGGCGCGATCGCCGCGGCGTGTGATGACGTGCTGGGTTTTTCGTTGTGGATCGCGGCCACCCCGGCGGTGACGCGCCGTTTGACGGTGGACTATCTGCAGCCGGTGCCGTTGGGGTGCACGCATCGGCTGACCGCGCGGATCGCCGCACGCGAGGGCCGGGCCCTGCATGTGGAGGGGGTGGGGGTCGGTGTGGACGGTGTCACCCGGTTCACCGCCTCGGCGGTGTTCATCACGGTGGATGCGGCCCATTTCGCCGCCCACGGTGACATCAGCGGTTTCGGGGAGTTGTTCGCCGAGCTGACCCGCTACGGCGGCCCCGACGCGGGGTCGCGGTCGCGATGAGCGCACCCACCGCGACACCCCGCAGCCGAGCTCGGCGCCCGCGCCGGCCGGCGGCCGCGGTGCTGGCACGGCGCGAGGCGATCCTGGATGCCGCGTGGGCGGTGGCCTCAGCACACGGTTTTGACGGGTACAGATGCGTGCGGTGGCCGCGCAGGCCGGCATTGCCGCCAGCTCCCTGTATCGGCATTTCCGATCCAAAAGTCATCTGCTGGTGACGGTGCTGGCCCGCGAATTCGAACGTCTCGACACCGAATTCGACTGGAGTACCGGTGATCTGGCGCCGCAGGCCCGGCTGGGGCGGTTGACAACGCACCTGCACACGGCCTGGCAGGCCAACCCGCACCTGACCGAGGCGATGGTGCGTGCGTTCGTCGTGGCCGACACCGAGGCCACCGGCGCGATCGAGCACGCCGCCGCGGTGATCGAGGACATGCTGGCCCGCACCCTGGGCGGGCCCGCACCCAGCGCACATGACCGGGACGTGGCCAGCCTGATCGCCGATGTGTGGCTGGCCAACCTGATCGCCGTCATCGGCGGCCGCATCGATGCAGGCCAGGCCCGCGAGCGCATCGACCGGACCGCCCGGCAGCTGACATCCGGACCCGGCGCCACCGGTTAGCGAGACTAGTAGTATCGCTGCGCTACTCCCAGTACCATAAAGCGACACAATGACGTGTCGAAGGGAGCCGGGCATGCATACCCCCTGGATCGAGCGGTGCACCGTTCAGCGTGTCTCGTTGCGCGACGGATTGGTGCTCGACCTCGACGATTACAACGAATTGGTGATCGCCACCCCGATCCCGCTGACCCTGCCGCCGATCGGACCGTCTTATCCCGAAGAGCAGGTCCTCATCGATCCGGGCAACGTCTCAGCCCAGCAGCGTCCACTGCTGGACCTGGCCGGCGCGGTGTGCACGGGGGCGTGGTGCGACGAGGACGGCGGATTGCACCTGGGTTTTTCCCGCGGCCATCGCATCGATGTCGCCCCGCAGGAGGCCGCGACCTCCTGGGAGCTCTACGGCAAACGCCACGGCTACATGGCATGCCTGCCCCGGGGGCGGGTGCGGGTGGTGCGCCACGACCTGCCCGACGACGAATCTGACGACGCCGCAAGTTAATTCACCCCCGACGCCCCGGCCGCAACCATGGCCCGAAAGATCGGCGCGACCCTTCCGATCCCCGTGTGGGACTATTAGTATCGTAGCGATACCGATAGTTTCGTTTCTGTGGGAGGCGTGCGGATGGGCGATCGAACCGAGGGGGCTACGCCCTCCCGTGGGCGGCGGGGAGTCGATCTGTCCGGATCCTCGGAATACAGCGCCCGGCTGGGTCGGCTCGCGGCGTTCACGGTGGGCCACAAGGCATTAGTGATCGGTGGATGGATCGCGGCCGCGGTGGTGCTGGCGCTGCTGTTCCCGCAGTTGGAGACGGTGGTGCGCCAACAGTCGGTCGATCTGATCCCGCGGGATGTGCCGTCGTTTCAGACCGTAGACCGCATGAGTGCGGCCTTCGGTGAGCAGGGGTCCAAGACGATGCTGTTCGTCGCGATGGAAGACCCGGCCGGCCTGAGCGCCGATAATCAGCTGCGCTATCAGGATCTGGTGGGCGACTGCGCGCCGATCACGACCATGTGCTGCTGGTCCAGGATCTGCTGGCCGACCCGCTCACCAGAACCCAGGCGGTCAGCGCTGACGGCAAGGCCTGGTATCTGCCGGTCGGGGTGGCCGGCACCCTCGGGGATCCCACCGCGGCCGAATCCGTGCAAGCCGTGCGCGACCTCACCGACACGGCGTTCGCCAACACATCCACCACGGCCTATGTCACGGGGCCACCGGCCACGTTCGCCGATCAGATCGCCTCGGCCGAGCACGACCTGGTGTTCATCTCGATCGCCACCGCCGCGCTGATCGCCCTGATCCTGCTGATCGTGTACCGGTCGGTGTTCACCGCACTGCTGCCGCTATTGGTGATCGGGATCAGCCTGGCCGTCGGGCGTGGGGTGCTCTCAGCACTCGGGGAACTGGGTATGCCCGTCTCGCAGTTCACCGTGGCATTCATGACCGCGATCCTGCTCGGCGCCGGCACCGACTACACCGTGTTTCTGATCAGCCGCTACCACGAACAACGCCGCGCCCAGGTGCCCGCCGATCAGGCGGTCATCGCAGCCACCGCCAGCATCGGCCGGGTCATCTTGGCCTCGGCGGGCACCGTGGCCCTGGCCTTTCTGGCCATGGTGTTCGCCACCTTGAGCGTGTTCGCCGGACTCGGCCCGGCCTGCGCGGTCGCCGTGGCCGTCGGATTCGCCGCCACCGTGACCCTGCTGCCACCGGTGCTGGCGCTGGCCGCAACCCGCGGCATCGGCGAACCCAAACCCGACCGCACCCGCCGCTACTGGAACAGCGTGGCCGTGGCCGTAGTGCGCCGCCCGGTACCACTGCTGGTCATCAGCCTGACCATCCTGGTGGCACTGTCGGCGGCCGCGGCGACCATGACCATCAGCTACGACGACCGCCAAGGACAACCCGCCACCACCGCCAGCAACCAGGGCTATCAACTGCTGGACCGCCATTTCCCCAAAGACGTCGTCATCACCGAATTCCTCGTCGTGCAAAACCCCACCGACATGCGCACCGGCAAGACCCTGGCCGACCTCGACGAGATGGCCTCGCGCATCGCCCAAATCCCGTCCGTGACACGTGTTTCCGGGTCACCCGACCGGCCGGGCAACGCCTCGACCAAGCCCAACTGTCCTGGCAGAACGGACAAATCGGCGACAAGATGGCCGACTCGGTGGCCCAGGGCAACGACCGGCGCAGCGACCTGGACAAGCTCACCCACGGCGCCGACCAACTCGCCGACGGCCTAGCCCAACTCGACACCACCGTGCGCACCGCGCTCACCCCCTGGGCGGAGCACTCACCCAAGCCGGCACCGCCGGAAAGAGCATGCAGCGCTTCGGCCCGCTGCTGCAACAACTCTCAGCCACCGCACCCGAGGTCGACACCGCCATCCAGGCCGGCCCCGGCATCCGGCCCTTGGCCGAACGCGCCCAGAACGCCATCGCAGCCCTCGACCCGCTCGTCACCGCACTCAACACCTCACCGTGGTGTGTGACCACCCCACAATGCGCCCAGATCCGCGACCAGGTCACCGTGCTGACCACCCTGCGCGACAACGGATTCTTCACCCAACTCGCCACCCTGGGCGACCAGTACAACCCGGCCACCAACGCCACCGTCACCGGCACCCTCACCGAAGTGCAACACAGCGTGGCCGCCATGAACAACGCCTTCAAAACCCTCGGCAACCCCGAAAACCTGGCCGCCAACATCGGCCGACTCCAACACGGCATCAGCCAACTGGCCTCCGGCGCACGCGCCCTGGCCACCGGCGTGCACGCCCTGGCCGACAGCAACATCCAAATGCTGTCCGGGATGAGTCAAATCGCGGCCCAACTGCAAAACTCCGCCCGCGCCACCGCCGGATCCGATGCCGCCACCGGCTTCTACCTGCCCCCGAAGCCTTCGACAACCGCCAATTCGCCGACGTCGCCAAACACTTCCTCTCACCCGACGGCAAAACCGCCCGCTTCGCCATCGACACCAGCACCGACCCCTACAGCGGCGAGGCGATGAACCTGGCCCGCCAGATCACCGACATCGCCAACACCGCACGACCCAACACCTCCCTGGACCACGCCACCGTCTCCGTCGCCGGCTTCCCGCCGTCAACTCCGACATCCAACGCCTGCTCTCAGCCGACTTCACCCAACTGGCCATCGCCACCCTGGTCATCGTCGGACTCATCCTCATCGCCCTGCTGCGCGCCCTGATCGCCCCCTGTACCTGCTGGGCACCGTCGTGCTGAACTACCTGGCCTCACTCGGTATCGGTGTCATCGTCTTCCAATGGATCCTTGGCCACGAAATCGCCTGGCCCGTACCACTATTAGCGTTCATCATCCTCGTCGCCGTCGGCGCCGACTACAACATGCTGCTCGTATCCCGACTCCGCGAAGAATCCACCCACAACATCCGCGTCGGCGTCCTGCGCACCGTGGCCACCACCGGCTCAGTCATCACCTCCGCCGGCCTCATCTTCGCCGCCAGCATGTTCGGCCTCATGATCGGATCGGTGGCCATCATGATCCAAACCGGACTCATCATCGGCTGCGGACTGCTGCTGGACACCTTCCTCGTGCGCACCCTCACCGTCCCAGCCATCGCCACCCTGCTCCGCCAAGCCAGCTGGTGGCCACAACGCCCCACCACACCCACAACACACCCCACACCCACACCGCAACCAGCCACCGCCACCGCCACCGCCACAACCTGACACCGCCAACAAATTCCGGCCACCGCACAGCGCAGATCATCGAGGACAGCACTACAGATAAACCTGTCGCCCACGGTCGCAAACACGATCCCAACCACCGTCAGCGACAGTCGAGTACACCCGCAACCGTCCTACAGATAACGGGAAGTTAAGTCGCGATACATAGGGCTCAGATGCGTGGGCCAGGACGTCGAAGCCGCATTGTGCTGTGTACGCGACCGGGCAGTCGAAATAAAGAACGGGATCATCGATCGCTAACGTGGTCACGCTGACGTCGTCGAAGGCCACATACTTATGTGGTTTGTCCGGATCCGTTGTGGTGTCGGTGATGACATATGCCCACGATGTCTCTGAACCTGTCCCGGCCGTGGTCGACACCGCGATGTGGGGCGGGTTCTTCGGGTTCTCGGATTGGTTGAATCCCTCAAATTCGTTGACGCTGCGGCCGTCGTGGGCCACCGAAATGCGTGCGCCCTTGCAGGCGTCGTGAGATGAACCGCCGCCAATCGAGATGAAGCTGTCGCAGGAGTTTTGCTGGTATAGCTCGACCGAGTCCATCACATTGTAGTCTTTTGGATTCGACTCCACTTTGTCGTAGACGACAACTTCAAGCCCGTGGTATTTCAGGGATTCAACGATTTTGTGGACGGTGTCCGACCCGCGCAGCCCGCTGGTCATCACGAGTGTCTTCTTGAAACCGAGCTTGATTGCTTCAGGCCCGATCAGTTCGTGCGCTCCCGGTCCCAGTAGGGCACGGGGGAACGGGTGGAACTCCTTGATTGGAAACGGCTTGAGTAGTTCCTCAACCTGCATTGGCTTTTGGACCTTTCTGAGCGACACGAGTCCCGATGTCACGCAATGTTGCGCGACGCGGGCATCGCTCGGCTGACATGATGGCTGTTGGTTCAATGGGTTTGCCGAAGCGCCGAGCGGGGCGTTGCCAGCCTAAGCCGGGGTGCGTTGGGCCGAGAAGTGGTTACGCGCGATCCCGTCCTGCCAGCGTGCGAGTGCGGCCCATCGGACAGGCCTGAACCTAGTCAGCTGGCTAGGCGCTAGTCCCGATCACGCACCCGCACAACGCATACCGAAGAATCATTACCGGACTATTCGTCGCGGTATCCGTCATCGCAGTCGCAGCGCCCACCCTTGGCGTCGCACCGCCACGCTGGCTGACCTAACCAAGTACCTGGAGTTCTACCCAGCCCCGGATCCGCCGCCCCCCGGCAAGCCCGATGACCTGATCCGATCTGAGCCGGCCGGCTGGTGTATGAGCCCGGGCCAGCTGGGTGGCGGACGGGACGCGGATTATGTACAACAGCAGCGATGTCACAAGAAACCCGGGTGGCTGCCACCGGCATCTCCCTCAAACCGGACACCCGTGGCCGGGCAAAGGACCGCGACCCTTGATCGCCTACGCGCCGGTTTCTTCTGGGGTGCAAGACGCAGACTGTCGGCGGCGGCGGAAAATTGGCCCCCTGGCGGGCACAACACCAGACACGCTCGACAGCTCTGAAGGCGGAGACTCCGGCTCGGGTTCGGCCGGACGACCCTGTACCGCAGAATGCACGCTCGCCGTACTGAGCTTGAAAGCAGCGACACGGTAAGTGTTGCTCGACCCTTGGCACCGGTTGATCGACATGGATGCGGATCTCAGCCGGCCATTGTGAGTCCGCCACTGACGCTGAGCACCTGACCGGTGATGAAGGAGGCGGCGTCGGAAGCGAAGAACAACACAGGGGCGGCCACCTCGTCCGGGCGAGCGAGCCGGCGGAACGGAATCGCCTTCACGAGAGCCTCTTTCAACTTCTCGGACTGCGCCTGAAACAACGGTGTGTCCGTCGGTCCGGGACAGACACAGTTGACGTTGATCCGGTAGCGCGCCATCTCGCGAGCAAGCGATTTCGTCAACGCAATGACACCGCCTTTGGCGCCGGCGTAGATACTCTCGCCCGAGCTGCCGACCCTGCCTGCGTCGCTGGCCACATTGACAACCCGCCCCCCAGTGCCGGCGGCGACCATCGCCGGCAGGAATGCGCTGCACATGTGCACCGGGCCGAGATAGTTGATGGCCACAACCTTCTCGGCGAATTCGGTTGTGGCGTTCAGGAACTGCTCGGTGCGATCCCATCCAGCGGCATTGACCAGGATGTTGGGCGCACCGACCGTGGAATCCGTTTCGTTGCGCAGCGCATCGACCTGCGTTCGATCGGCGACGTCGACTCTGATCGCAGTGATGAGGGCAGGGAACTGCTGTGCGGTGTCCTTGGCGGCCTTCAGGTTGACATCTGCGGCGACCACCCGATCGCCCCGGGATGCGAAGGCGTGCGCGATGGCTTTACCGATTCCAGATCCGGCTCCGGTGACAACCGCGATATTGCCGCTCATCGACGTCTGCCCCTCATACCTTGACGTAACGGCCGAAGTCCGGACGGCGTTTCTCCGCGAACGCTGCACCACCTTCGAGGCCTTCGGGTGACTTGGTGAACAAGTCGAGTGCTGACATCGCCAGGTTGCTCAGGCCGGCTTGGTGGTCGGTGTCGGCATTGAAGGACTGCTTGAGGAACCGCAGCGCGGTGGGGCTCTTCTCGCCGATCTCGGCGGCGACTGTCTTTGCCTCCTCGAGGAGGCGATTAGCGGGGACCACCCAATTGACCAGACCCCAGCGTTCCGCGGTGGCGGCGTCGTACTGGCGGCACAAGTACCAGATTTCGCGGGCGCGCTTCTCTCCCACCACACGGGCCAGATACGCCGATCCGAAGCCCGCGTCGAACGAGCCCACCCGGGGCCCGGCCTGCCCGAATTTGGCGGTGTCAGAGGCGATTGTGAGATCGCACAACACGTGCAGGACGTGGCCGCCGCCGACCGCCAGACCGTTGACGGCCGCAATCACGGGCTTGGGCACGTCGCGGATGAGTTTATGTAGATTGCCGATTTCGAACATGCCGCTCTCGGTAGGTCCATAGTCGCCGGTCTCGGCCCTCTGCTTCATGTCACCGCCGGTGCAAAATGCCTTCTCGCCGGCACCGGTCAGGATGATCGCCCGCACGGCGTTGTCGGCCCATGCTGCGCGGAACGCCCTGATCAATTCCTCCACGGTCAGCCCGCGGAACGCGTTGTAACGCCGGGGCCGGTCGATGGTGATGATCGCCGTCGGGCCGTCAACCTCGTATCGGATGTCCTCGTAGTCGGTCATGTATTTCTCCTCGATAGGGGTCCACCTGGAGCGACGATCTAGTGATGATTACTCATCTAAAGAGTTCCTTCAGTCGCGGTGAATCCCCGTGCGTACAGTGCCGTAGCAGCGAAAACGGCGCTCGTTTCAGAGCGGAGGCATTTCCGATAGCGGGATATGGGGTTTTTCGGCAATGAGTACTTCTGCGGTCAGGAACATCGCCGCGATGGACGCCGCGTTTTCCAGCGCTAATCGGGTTACCTTGAGCGGATCCATGATTCCGGCGGCGATCATGTCCCCATACTGTCCGGTTGCGGCGTTCAGGCCGTGGCCGGTCGGCAGGCGTCTGACCTTGTCGACCACAACCCCGCCTTCCAGTCCGGCGTTGATGGCGATCTGTTTCAACGGTGCGTCAAGAGCCACCCGCAGGACGTTGGCGCCGGTCGCGTGATCGCCAGCGAGATCGAGTCTGTCAAAGGCGGTCGCGGATGCCTGCAGCAATGCCACCCCACCGCCGGCCACCACGCCTTCTTCGGCGGCGGCCCTCGCGTTGCGCACGGCGTCCTCGAGCCGATGTTTGCGTTCCTTGAGTTCGATCTCGGTCGCGGCGCCGATCCGGATTACCGCGGCCGCGCCGCTGACCTTCGCCAGACGTTCCCGCAGTTTGCCGGTGTCGTAGTCGTCTGTCGACGCCTCGATCGCGGTGGTGATCTCCTGGACCCGTCCCGCGATCGCGGCGGCGTCGCCGGCGCCACCGATGATGGAGGTGTCGTGTGTGGTGATCAGCACCCGGCGCGCACTTCCGAGCAAATCGAGGCCCGCGGCCTCGAGCGACACCCCGATAGCTTCGGAGATGACTTGGCCACCGGTGACGATGGCTATGTCACGCAGCATCAACTCCCGCCGGTCGCCGAAACCGGGCGACTTCACTGCCGCTGAGGTGAATGTGCCGCGCACGTTGTTGACGACCAGGGTCGCGAGAGCATCGTCGGTGACATCTTCGGCAACGATCACCAGCGGACGACCGGATTTCATCACCTTCTCCACGATCGGCATCAGCTGCCTGACCGAGTTGATCGGCGATGACACGAGAAGGATGTAGGGGTTGTCGAGGACGACCTCGAGGCGTTCGAAATCGGTCACGAAGAACGGACTGAGGTAGCCCTTCTCGAATCGCAAACCCTCGACGAGCTCAAGCGTGAGACCGATCGTGTCCGATGCCTCCGCGGTGATGATTCCATGGACACCGACCTTGTCCAGCGCCGCGGCGACAATCTCCCCGATTGCCGAATCACCGGAGGAGATCGTGGCGGTCGCGGCGATTTGTTCGGTGCTTTCGATTGGGCTCGCCGCGTCGTTGAGCGCCCGGATAACGTTGACCAAACCAACAGCAATGCCTCGCTTGATCGCCAGGGGGTTGGCGCCGGCGGCGATGTTGCGCAGGCCCTCGTGGACCATCTCGCGGGCGAGCACGGTGGCGGTGGTCGTACCGTCACCGGCGACGTCGTCGGTCCGCTTGGCGACCTCTTTAACAAGTTCAGCGCCCATGCTTTCGTAGGGGTCGGCGAGTTCGATACTGCGCGCGACGGTGACACCGTCGTTGGTCACGAGGGGTTTCGCGAGGTGGCGGCCGAGCACGACGTTGCGGCCCTTGGGGCCGAGGGTGACCTTGACGGCGTCGGCGAGTTTGTCCATCCCCCGCTCTAAGGCCCGCCGGGCGTCCTCGTCGAAGGCGATCATCTTAGCCACGTTGCGTGCACGCTCTTTCTCTTGACATGAGAGGTTTCACCCTGGGCGGTGACCGAGGACATCTCGGATCGCGTCGATTGTGCAGGCGCACATCTCGGTTCGGGCTTAACGCCAAATACCGATCTAGCGAGGAGGCGCTGTTTCGGCAGAACCAGCCGAATCAAACCAGCGCGCCGCGGCAGCACTGTCACGGCCCACGTACGGCTGTGGGTAGTCATCCCTTCAGGAGTGGATGATCACGCCGCGGATGTTCTTGCCGTCTCGCAGGTCCTGATAGCCCTGATTGACCTGGTCGAGCGTGTATCGGGTGGTGATCAGCTCGTCGAGTTTGAGCTGGCCGGCGTCGTAGAGACGCAGCAACCGTACGATGTCGTACTGCGGGTTGGACGAGCCGAACAACGTGCCCTTGATCGTCTTCTCGTTGAGTGTCAGGTCGGTGCCCGATACGTGCACGGTGAGCTTCGCCGGGTCCGCCAGTCCGGTGATGACGACGGTGCCACCCTTACCGATCACCGCAGTCGCCGCGGAGACCACGTCCTCGTCAACGGTGCCGACCAGGATCAGTGCCTGGTCGGCGCCCTGCCCCCAGGTGAGTTCGTCGACCTTGGCTGCGGCGCTGGCGGCGTCGGCAAAGGCGTGGGTGGCACCGAACTTGAGCGCGGTGTCGCGTTTGAACGCCACCGGATCGACCACCACGATGTACTTCGCGCCCGCGCTCACTGCACCCTGGACGGCATTGATGCCCAGGCCACCGATGCCATAGATGACGGTGGTGTCGCCGGATCGCACCCCGCCGGCGTAGACCGAGGTGCCCCAGCCAGTCGGAACGCCGCAGCCCACGACCACCGCAGTCTCGAGCGGCAGCCAGTCGTCGATCTTGACGACCGAATGCTGCGAGATGGTGGCGTGTTCAGAGAATGTGCCGAGCATGCACATCGCCCCGAAATCCAGGCCGTTGCCGTGGAACCGGAAACTGCCGTCCGGCATGCACCCTTCGAGGATGGTTGCGCCCATGTCGCAGAGGTTGGAGCGTCCTGTGGCGCAGTACCGGCAGGTTCCGCAGTTCGGGATGAAGCTGCAAACGACGTGATCACCTGGTTTGACCTTGGTGACCCCGGGTCCGACGTCCTCGATGATGCCCGATCCCTCGTGGCCGCCGACGATTGGATAACGCGGGGGCAGGTCACCGTCGGTCAAGTGCAGGTCCGAGTGGCACAACCCGGCGGCGGTGTACTTGATCAGCACTTCGCCAACGCCGGGACCGTCGAGGTCGAGCTCCATGATCTCGAAGGGCTTCCCCGGTTCCAGTAACACTGCTGCGGTGGTCTTCACTTGATACTCCTCATCGGTAGAGAGTTGCTCAGAGGGCGATGTTGACGGATTTGATCTGCGTGTACAGGTCGATGGCGGAAGCGCCAAGTTCACGGCCCCAGCCGGATTGCTTGTAACCACCGAAGGGCATAGCGGTGTCAAATCCGTTGTACTGGTTGATCCACACCGAACCGGCCCTGAGCTTCTTGGCCGTCCGATGCGCCTTGGAGATATCCTTGGTCCAGATGCCGGCGGCCAGACCGTAGATGCTGTTGTTGGCCGCCGCTACGACCCCGTTGTCCGCGTCGAACGGCAGCGCGGCCACTACGGGGCCGAAGATTTCTTCGCGGACTACGCTGAACTCGGGTTTGACGTCGACGAACACGGTCGGCTCGACAAAGTAGCCGCTTTCGCCCCACCGTTTGCCACCGGTCAGCGCCCGGGCTCCATCGGCCAATCCATCGCGCAGGTAGCCGGTGACTTTGTCGAACTGCTCCTGCGAGATCAGCGGACCAAGTTCGGTCGACGGATCCATCCCGGGACCGATCTTGACCTTGCTCGCCGCTGCGGCCACAGCCCCGGTGAAGTCGTCGAAGATGTTGTCCTCCACGTATAGCCGCGTACCCGCGACGCAGCACTGCCCATGGTTGAACAACCACGCGTTGAGCGAACCTTCGACGGCGAGGTCGAAGTCGGCGTCGGCGTATACCACGTTGGCGCTCTTGCCGCCTAGTTCCAACGAGACCTTCTTCAAGTTGCCTTTGGCCGCGTCGACGATCTTCTTGCCGACCTCCGTGGAGCCGGTGAACGCGATTTTGTCAACGTCGACATGTCCGGACAGCGCTGCTCCCGCATCCCCGAATCCGGTGACGATGTTGACCACCCCCGGGGGGAACCCTGCTTCTTGGAACACTTCTCCAAGAAGCAGTGCGGTGAGCGGCGTCTGCTCGGCGGGTTTGAGGATGACGGTGTTTCCGGCGGCCAGGGCAGGGGCCAGCTTCCACGCCGCCATCAACAGTGGGAAATTCCACGGCACGATGAGTCCGCACACACCGACCGGCTCGCGCAGCGTGTAGGCGTGAAACTCTCGTCCGGGGGAGAACGGCATGGAGACATTGACGGTGGAACCCTCGATCTTGGTAGCCCAGCCGGCGTAGTACCGGAACACATCGGCCGACCACGCGACGTCCACCGCGGTGGCGATTCCCGCCGACTTGCCGTTGTCGAGCGCTTCGAGTTGGCCGAACTCGGCTGCGCGCTCACTGAGAATGTCGCCCACCCGCCACAACAAGCGTTCGCGTTGGTTGGGCTTCATCGTCGGCCACGGACCGGTGTCGAAGGCGGCTCGGGCGGCGCCGACGGCCCGATCGATGTCCTCGGCCTGCCCGTGGGCGACCTCGGTTAGTGTCGCTCCGGTGGCCGGGTCGGTGGTAGGAAAAGTCTTGCCCGAAGCGGCGTCCGTCCACGCGCCGCCGATCAACAGCTTCTTGCTGCCGCGTAGGAACTTGAGAACCTCGGGCAGGGCGGGGTGCTCTGCGATAGCTGTCATGGGAATCTCCTGTCGGGAATCCGTGTCTGGAAAGTGCGGCCTGGCGAAGTAGATGCCCGGCTCCACGTGAGTTGGGATTGGGGAAACGACTAACACTCACTGGTAACAGGATCGCCCCGCGGCAGCCGCCGTAACTGTCCAACAATCAAACACCACGCCTGAGCCCACGAAGGGCCGCACCAATCCGCGACATCGGCCCGCTCAAGCTCGGTAGACCAGCCAGCACAGCTAGACATCCCCGGTTTGTAAGCGTCAAGCGGCCATGGTGAAGCTGGTAAAGACTCTTTGCGCTTCACCGACAGTATGGCGACGGCTCACCCGACCTGGCCTCAGCCCGAAAACCGAGGTCTAGCGAGATCCTGGGCGCGCGCGAGCCGCTCAACCGGACGTTGTCGCGCAGGTGGAATGGACGGGCGTGGGCTTGCCCGTTTGAGACGTGTTCGGACAGACCGAGACGACGCTGCAGGTCGGCAACACCCCGGGGCCAGGCGGAGGCCCGCGCCGGGCGTGCCCTTTGTACTGGTCGACCCGCCGATCCGTGAGCCTGCCGACGAGGGCGAGATCTGCCTCGAGTTGCAAGTCAATCCGCTCGACCTGTTGACCGGCTGCCTGCGCGACCCCAAGATGATCTCGGGCAAAATCCGCCGCGCCGAGCTACGCCGGCGCGAAGATGAAGCGTCCCAATCCGGCACTCCGATCGCCACGGAGTACCGGTACGAGGACCTGGTGGGCTGGGAGAAACCATGAAGTCATACGCCGCGGGTCCGACCGACTCCCCGATTATCGAGGAGACTATCGGGGAGAACTTCGAACGGATCGTCTGGGCGAATCCGGATGCCGAAGCGGTTGTTGACGTCGCCGGCGATCGCCGCTGGAGCTACCGCGAACTGAACGCCGAGGTCGATCTCATCGCTCGGGCGCTGATGTCCCTCGGGGTCGCCCAAGGTGAGCGAATCGGTATCTGGGCGCCGAACTGCCCTGAGTGGACTATCGTCCAGTACGCCGCGGCGAAGATCGGCGCCATCCTGGTCAACATCAATCCCGCGTACCGCACGCACGAACTCGCCTATGTGTTGAACCAGTCGGGAGTTCGCACAATGATCTCCGCGACGGAATTCAAGACCTCGGACTACGTCCGCATGGTCGAGGAGGTGCGCGCCGACACGCCTGATCTTGAAGAAGTTCTGTTTTTGGGCACTGACGACTGGACGCGTCTGCGCGACCGCGCGGGCGCCGTCACCGAGGACCACCTCCGGGCCCGGATGGCCAGCCTTTCCAACACCGATCCCATCAACATCCAATATACTTCTGGGACAACGGGATTCCCCAAGGGCGCGACGTTGTCGCACCGCAACATTCTCAACAACGGGTTCTTCGTCACTGAGCAGATCAACCTCGGACCCGATGACCGGCTGTGCATTCCGGTGCCCTTCTATCACTGTTTCGGCATGGTGCTTGGGAATCTGGGCTGCACGGCGCATGGCACGACGATGGTCATCCCCGCACCCGGCTTCGATCCCGGGCTGACGCTGGCGGCGATTGAGCAGGAGCGGTGCACAGGTGTGTACGGCGTGCCGACGATGTTCATCGCGATGCTCGGCCACCCCGACTTCGCCAACCGTGACCTGTCGTCGCTGCGCACCGGCATCATGGCGGGCTCGACCTGCCCGGTCGAGGTCATGAAGCGCTGTGTGAACGAGATGAACATGACCGAGGTGGCCATCGCCTACGGAATGACGGAAACGTCCCCCGCGTCCTGCCAGACCCTCATCGACGACGACCTCGAGCAGCGCACCGCGACCGTCGGCAGGGCGCTACCCCACGTGGAGATCAAGGTCGTCGACCCCGAGACCGGCGAGACCGTCGAGCGGGGACAGACCGGCGAGTTCTGCACACGCGGGTACTCGCTGATGCTGGGCTATTGGAACGACGAGGAGAAGACGCGTGAGGCCATCGACGCCGACGGCTGGATGCACACCGGCGACCTCGCGGTCATGCGAGAAGACGGCTATTGCAACATCGTTGGGCGCATCAAAGACATGGTGATCCGGGGCGGTGAGAACGTCTATCCGCGCGAGGTCGAGGAGTTCCTCTACACCCACCCCGATATCGAGGATGCCCAAGTCATCGGCGTGCCGGACGAGAAGTATGGCGAGGAGGTTTGCGCGTGGATCCGGATGAAGCCGGGCCGGGCGCCACTGGATGCCGACGCCATTCGCGAATTCGCCGCCGACAAACTGGCGCACTACAAGATTCCCCGCTACGTACAGGTGGTCGACGAGTTCCCGATGACCATCACCGGCAAGGTCCGCAAGGTCGACATGCGTATGGAGAGCGTCAGGCTCCTCGGCCTGGACACCCGATAACGCCGCCGCCCCAGCCGAGTAATGGGCTCAAGCGCACCGAACGCATGGTGGGAGCCGGTCTTTGGTGCAACAGCAACACTCCCGAGTTGGTGTCCCGAAAAGGCCACTGCGGCGAGCGCCTTGGCGGGCGCATGGACGGGGCACTGCGACGCCCGCCGACTCCTCCCTCAGCTTGCCGACATTACGCGGGTGCAGCCCCGCCTGACCGGGCGTCGAGCGCTACTGTGATAATTGCCGGCTGCCCGCGTTTGAGAGGTGTTTGTCACGTGACTGTTCTGGGTATCGACACTGACTTGAGCGCTGTGCTCTCGCTGCTCGACAGAACAGCGGCGCTGCGACGGGGCGCGGAAATCGTTCTCCGGGTACTCGGCGCGGACTTAGCGGCCGGAGCGAACCGGATCGCTGAGGACGACACGATGGAGGTCGTCGCCGTGGTGGGCGGGAACACAGAGGCGCTCAACGGGCTGCTGGTCGGGCCCCAAGAAGGCCTCGGCGGTCAGGCAGCGGTGTTGCGTCGGACCGCGGCGGTCGACGACTACTGCTTGAGTCGAGCGATCACGCACGACTTCGACCACGCAGTTCGGGCGGAGGGATTACGCGCGGTGATGGCCGCTCCGATCGTGCGCGCCCACCGACTCTACGGGGTGCTGTACGCGGCCCGTCGGTCTGCCGTTCCGTGGACCGACGGCGACCGGACCACTCTGCTGGGCCTGGCGCGGCAGATCGCCGTGGCGATGGAGGTCGCCGACAGCGCCCGCGAGATGGCGGAGGTCGCGGTCTTCGGCGAAAGGCAACGCCTCGCGATACAGCTGCATGATTCCGTTGGCGCGACGTTATTCAGCCTCCGGGTGGCGTTGACGTCGGGCCGCGCAGCGGCG
Source organism: Mycobacterium dioxanotrophicus (assembly GCF_002157835.1). Lineage (NCBI taxonomy): Bacteria > Bacillati > Actinomycetota > Actinomycetes > Mycobacteriales > Mycobacteriaceae > Mycobacterium > Mycobacterium dioxanotrophicus. The sequence continues at coordinate 21,754 of NZ_CP020811.1, forward strand.
GAGGCGCAAGCCGACGCCACGGTGGAACTGCTGACCGATGCCTTGGCCTTGACCGAACGGGCGACCTCGGAGCTGCGGGCTCAGACGTACTCTCTTCATCAAGCACCCGAGGACAAGGCACTCGCGGTCGCCTTGCAGGGAGATTGTCGTGACTTTTCCCAGCGAACTGGTGTTGCAGCGGAATTGGTGGTACTGGGCGATTTGCCGCTGCTGGACGCGGGCCGAGCCGACGTGTTGCGGCGGACCGCCCGCGAGGCCCTGCTCAATGTGGAGAAGCACGCTGGTGCCCACTCCGTGGTCGTAAGTTTGTACTCCTATCAGGGCGGTGTGGGCATGGCCGTGGCCGACGACGGAACGGCCGGCGACATTACACTGCAGGACGAGCGCGGCTTGGGTCTTCGGGTAATGGCTGAGCGCATCGAGCGAGTCGGAGGCCAGTTGACGTGCCTTGGTAACGACGAAGGCGGCGGCACTGTACGGGCGTGGGTTCCGGTGGCTAGAGCATTCCAGCCTGCTGCGCCTTGACCACCGCGTCCAACCGGTTTCGGGCGTCGAGGTGGGCCAATAGCGATTGAACGTAGGACTTCACGGTGTTCGGCGCCAGACGCAGTTGCTGCGCAATTTCGCTGTTGCTCTCTCCCATGGCCAGCCGCTCCAGCACCTGATATTCGCGCCGCGACAGTGCCAGCGGGTCGCCGGTGCTGATGACGGGGTCGCAATAGCGTCGTCCAGCAGCGACTTCGGCGATCGCTGTGATGAGTACCGCGCAGGCGTTGTCCTTGTGCACCACCGCGTCCACCCCGACCAGTCCAGCGATCTGCCCGACCGAGCGTTTGCTGTCCCCGGTGAACAGGACAAGCTTCACGCCGGGGCATACACCGCGGAGCGCTGCCGCGGTGTCGGGCAGTGCCATGTCCGGAAGATGCAGATCCAGGAGCACCACTGTGGGGCGTTGGGCAGCGGCGGTCGCGATCCCCTCCTTGGCCGTGCGAGCCCCGGTGCACATCTGAATGGTCGGCGCGACCTCGACCAGTCGTTCCACCCCAAGATGCACGATCGGATGGTCGTCGACAACTAGCACGCGGATCACGTCTAGGTGCGCAACCCGGACGGCTGAGCTCGCGGGTGAACTGATTTGACCGCGTCGGGGAGGAAGCACAACCCCGACTGTAATCCCGCCCGGCGTGTGTCTGTTGAACCGTTGCCAGGGAGACCTCCGATCGGAGGTAGTCAGCTCACGGACGGAGTGTGATTCCTGTCCCAGTCGGCGGTGGTTGCCAACCGTCGGAGAATCTTGGAGGAGCGAAGCTAGACAACCACGATGGAAGGAAATGCCATGAGTCGTACCGACATCCTGGCTGCCACCCGGGCTGCGGGGGCCCCGATCGAGCAGGTCGTCGCGGTGTTCATGCTGCATCCCGAGACCTTCGCGGAAAGTGTGGCGGCCGGTTACGAGAACCCGTTCGCGGGTTACGTCGCGGGCCGCGGCGGTGTACTTGGCGAAGCCACCGGGGTCGCAGTCAGCTCGGTATTCGTGGTATTCGAGCCCGAAGCCCTTCGCGGCCTGTGGGAAGAAGGCGTCGCAGTGCGAGGTGCAGCCGAGGCAGCCAAGCTTTACTGGGAACAGGCCGCCGGGTTCGGTCGCCGATACCTGGCCGGTGCGCAGGGGCTGGACCGTCTCGCCGAGCTGGGCGAGAAGGTCATCGCGGCGACCCCGGGCGCAGGCCTTCCGCTGTACGCGGGGTGGCGCACCATGCCCTTGGCCGATGACGCTCCGGCGCGGGCGATGCAGGTGATGTTCGTGCTGCGGGAGCTACGGGCGGGTGTGCACTTCAACGTCCTCAACAATTCCGGGATCTCCGCGATCGAGGCACACATGCTCAACAAGGGGCAGGAGTACGCGACGCTGTTCGGCTGGCCGGAGCCGTTCCCCGACGGGGCGGACAAGGCCGAGCGCTACGGCGAGGTCGAGGAGGCGACCAACCGGCGGATGACGGAAATCTTGTCAGCCGTCCTCGATGGGGACGAGGCCGCCGAACTTGCCGGGTTGAGCGCGGGCGCACTGGACTCGCTGAAGGCCGCCGTCCCAGAATGAACGGCCGAGCCGTCGGCCGTCGAGCCGGGCGCCACATCTGGTCGGCTGCATCGCCGACCTGATAGGGATCTGACTCGACGGTCCGGGCTTCGCGACGACACCTGCCTCGTAGCTGGTGTGTTACGAACCACGAGGGCGTCAAGTGTCCTTTTCGGCCAGGCCTACTCGACGGCGACGGCAGGTCGACCGCGACGCCGGCAGGTTCAACCGGGAGTTGACGGTTGAGGTGTGCCGGCCAGCCGTCTCCCGCGGCGAGCGTGTCGAAGATCCCATAAGTCGTGCCGCTCACCTTGCGCGCCTAACGGGTGTTAGCCGACCACCAAATTCGTCACCGGAACCCGGCTTTGAGGCGATCGATGACTACCTCGGGCTTCTCCACCATCATGAAATGCCCAGCATCCTGGATGAGTTCCATGGTGTAGTTCGAATAATAGTTCGGAACCTGATGAACGAGCGATGACGGAACGACGGGATCGCCCACGCCCCAGAGCATGGTCACGGGAAGGTCGCTTACCGTCCGGTCGAGGTCCGTCCACGGATCGCTCGTCACCGAGAGGTTTGACCGGTAATAGTTGAACCCGCCGTGGACATTGTTCGGTTTCATACAGTTGTCCACGTATATGTCCAGCTCGTCCTGTGTTAGCAAAGGCGCGTGGTACGACCAGTGATCGAAGAAGTGCTTGAAGTAAATCCGGCAAGCCTCGCGGCTTGAAGTAACGAGTTCGACCGACATATCTGTCTGATGGAACTGCGAATACCACGACTCTGCGATGTGCGGGAAGCCAAGATAGAAGGGTCCGAAATCCGGGGTAATGGGATCGAAGATCGCCGCCTTGACAACCCTGTCGGGATACTTTCGGATGAACTTGTGAACGACGATTGCACTGTAGTCGTGTCCGACGACATACGCTTGATCGATTCCCAATGCGTTCAGCAACTCTGCTTGGTCGTCGGCGACCCGTTCCAGCGAGTACTGCGCCAGGTCGGACAAGTCGGGCTTCTCTGAGTCGCCGAACCCACGCAAGTCCGGAACGATTACATCGAAGCGCTCCGAAAGCGGTCCGATGACCTTGCTCCATTCCCACCAGAATCCGGGCCAGCCGTGCAGCAGCAACAGCGTGGGCCCGGCCCCCTCGCGCACGTAATGAATCTTCACATCTGAGAGCTGTACCTCATGATGCGTGAAGTGCTCGGGGCGCCTAATCGTCATTTGCTGACCTTGGTGTTGTGGGGGTGATTGAGGTTCCCCCGGCTCAACGCATCCTCGAGCGCACCGTACTGCCGGTCGTCTTTCTCCTCCTCCATCCCGACGTACTCCCGGACCAGGGTGCGGAACGGGTCCTTCGTCTTCGGCGGAATCTTGTACTTCGTCGGATACAGCGCGTCGCGATGAAAGTAACTCGGCTCCCAATCGAACGACTTGATTTTCTCGTGCTGCGTGGTGACCGATGCAGTCATTTATCGCTCCCGTTGGATTGTGACGCCGGTGCCGACCACCGTCGCGTTGAGACCAGCATCACACGCCGGTCTGCGGTCGACTACCTCCGATCGGAGGTTCACGATCGCTGGGTTGGCGGTGGTCGCGAACGCGTGGCGCTACCGTGGAAACATGCCCCCTCACCAGCGAGGTCACATCGACCCACGCCCATACGCCGCCACTCCAGGTGTGGTGGGTGCCCATGACGGGTCGGGACGTGTGATGGTGGTCGATGATCATCCGCTCGTGCACTTGGGGGTGGAAGGCGCGCCGCGCGTGCAGATGTGCCGGGGGGCGCGTACCTCGACTGATGGCGTCGCGCTCGCCGCATCGGAACGTCCCGACGTGGTGTTACCTGGACCTGCATCTTCCGGACATGGCACTGCCCGACACCACGCGTTCCTCGGTGATCGGAATGCTCAGCCCCATCGCCCACGAACAGTCATTGGACGCCGCCCCTGTGCGGGGCACCTGAAATGTGTGACGCCGTCGGGCGACTCCTGGAAGCCAAGGGCCTGCCGGAGGCGCGCATTCACGCCGACAAGTTCTATTCGGCCGTCGAGTCGCCCCAAATACCCGCTTGAGCGACATGCGATACAACCGACGCTCGACGCGCGATCGCCTTCAGATCCGGTTTCGATCACACCGACGGTGCGCAACTCGTCGCAGTAAGGCCGGGCTGCAGCAGGATCAGGCCATCTATAAGATGGCCAGTCCGCTGCATCGGGAGCGTATGGTGCTGATTGAGATTCCGGACGAGCAGGCGAGTTACGGCGGCCAGCTTACGGTTCTTGCAGGAACGGCTCCGCGCGAGATGTCAGCGGTTGACGCCGTGCGATTTCTTGGGCAACCGTTCAGTTCTAGGATTCGATACTTAGATGTCAAAATCCGGCCGACATTCAGGCGTACGGACTCGCCGTCTAGACGTCATGGACAATAGAGAATATCCATGGCGGTCGTTCTATCAGGTTGTGTACGAACGATGTTCGTAGTTCGCAGCGCAATCTCGACCAGCTCTTCCGAACCAGCGTGTCAGTTCGGGCTTGCCATCACCATGATCACTCCGAAGGCGTCCGACTCACAATGTTGTGCTGTAACGCACCGGAACGGTTCATATTGCGGTCCCTTGTCGTTGCCTCGGCGGTGAGTTCTACGATCGGCCTCTACAGTTGATTTGCGCACCACCGTACGGTTCTAGGATCCGCCACGTAGATGAGAAAAGTCCGTCCGCCATTACGATGAGAATTGCCGCAAACCCGCAGCTAGAGGCAGCGCCGTCCGCCACGAACTATGAGAACCTACAATCAGCAGCAGCAGCGGCGGCAGCCATCGCCAACAACGGGCCAATGGCAAGGGCGCGTTGGCGTCGAGGCGATGAGTTCGGTTGTGGCCCAGGTGTTGCCAGCACACGACTGCTGTAACCACTCACCGCACGCACAGGACGCCGTGGGCGCCCATGTCGCCACCTCGACCGCGCTTGCGCAGGCCCGCAGAGACCTTCAATACGCGGTGATTATGGGTACCGACACCCATCGCCGCCGCCAGTACGCCCTCTCGGCGCGTGACGAGGCCGCCACTGTGCTGGTGGCCGGCGACGCCACTGCTGCGCAACTGCGCTATGCCCGGCACTACTTCCGTGCCGCGCAACAGTTCGCTGCCGCGGCGAACCGCGGTGTGATGTAGCGCTCGACAACAGCGAGAGTGCGGGATGGCGCAGCGCGCCACCCCCCCGCTCAGCTGATCGCGGGCCGGAGTCGGAGTCGCAAAAATAGTGCACGAGCTACCCTTTGGGGCATTTTAGGGTCGTTTTATGGCTGATCCCAGCGACAAGTTCGATGAGGTGCGCCGGGCCTGGATTGCCCGGCGGCAGGGATGGTCGCTGATTCAGCGCCGCCGCGCCGAGCAGCTGGGCCGCCGCGTGCGAGCTCGCCAGCGCGACACGGTGGCCGCGGTGCCCGACCCGCATGACGACACGTCGCTGCCGCCGTTGATCCTGCGAGTGGCCAAGTCGCCGACCTCACACGTGGAACTGGTGGCGGTGGCAGTGCTGGCGGTGTGTGTTCCGATGGGTTGGTTAGCCGGCGTGGCACTCAAAACTGTTCTGGTGAACCTGATTCCGGCGACACTTCGGGCCTTCCCCACCGCTGCCTTGCTGTGGTCGGGGGCCGCGCTGGGACTGCCGATTATCGCGCTGTATGACCCGGCCCCGACGATGGGTCAGATGCTGGTCGTGCCGTGGCTGTGCGCCCAAGTCGCCGCCGCGCCCGTGGTGGCCGGGGTGTACGGCATCGCCGAAGGATGGTTGGCGATCCCTGGCTCGGAGCAGTGGTGGCCGTTGACGCCGCCGGAGCGCACGCTCACTGCCGAGGATGCCGCCGAGATCCTGGGGCCCTACGAGATCACCGGCCCACCGGTGGTGGAGCCGCGGCCGCTGCCCGAACACGGCGAGCGGATGCCGCGGTGGTGAGCGCGGCGCGCACCTCAGTGCTGCGCGGTGCCGGTGACCGCGTCCTGGTCGTCGAACTCCTCGACCAGCGTGTGATCGACGCGGAACTCCTGGCTCAGCCGTTCGTGCACGGTGTAGAGCCGCTGGAGGCGGTCATCGACGGCGCGCACGTCGTTGCGGGCTCGCTCGATTTCGTCGTGCAGTTGGCCCAGCAGCCGGTCAATGACGTCCTGGGCCGTCATCGGCGTCGAGGACTGCTCGTGAGCGCGCACGTTACGGGTGGTCCGGGCGGTGACACTGAGCGGGGTGCCGCCCAGCAGCACCACTGCGGCCGACCCGGGCTGCCAGCCCAGGGTGCGGTCGATGCGCAGCAGTGTGCGCACGGTGGGGGTGTGCTGGGAATCGCGGGCGCGGACAGCGGCCAACGTGCTGGGGTGGGGGAACCCTCGGCGGTTGGCATCTTCCTTGCTCATCCGCAGTTGAGCCAAGCGGGCGTCGACGAAGTGCATGAGGCGGGCGACGCCGTCGGCTGGGACCGTCATAATCCGCACCCTACCGCACCCAATGCGCTAAGTCGGGTCACAAATTGTAACCGCCGATATATGTCATATCTCGACGTTAGGTTGCCCTCATGAAGACACTACTGGCACTGTTCGCCCTGCTGGCCGCCGTGATGGCGGTGGCCGTGCTGGCCGTGGTGCAGATAATCATCAAGCTCGCCCCGGTGCTGATCCTGATTGCTGTCGTGGTCCTGGTGATGAAAGCGGTACGGGGACGCCGCCGCCCGCCCGCCTCGCCGCCGATGCGCGCGCTGCCGCCCGGGCGCGCCGTCGCCCCGTGCGTTCGGCACCGCCGTCGCGCCCGGTGGGGTGGGCGCCGACCCAGCCGGGCGGCTGGGTGCTGCTGCCGGTGTGGATGGGACCGCCGCCGCTGGCCTGGCGACCCGCCGCGCCAACGGTGGTCGATGCCGAGGTGATCGAGGACCAGCGCCGTGGCTGACACTGCCGAACCCCTCACCGATGACCGTTGGGTCGATGAGCTGATGAGCGGCGCAGACCGGGGCGCGGCACCGGCCGCGGGCACGGTGCACTCCGGCGAGGTCGCGTTCGACGTCGACGACACCGGCCCCGCAGCAGAAACCGACCCCACGAGCGAGCACGACGACAGCGAGGGGGACACCGACCCGAATCTGGAGCCGGTGGCGGCCACCGCCGCGGACGAGATGCCCGTGGATCTCGACGCCCCCGATGCGCCGGCTGCCGAGGACGACGCCACCGGGGCGACTCGCGCTGATGCCGGCGCCAAGCGCACCGCCCTGGCGTTGGGGGTTGGGCTGGTGGTGGCGGTGACGGCGATCGTGGCCGCGCTGGTGTCGTTCAGCGACGACTCCACACCGACCCAGCAGCGGTCTGATGCCCCTGCGGCCACGCCGGTAGCTCAACCACAGCCGGTTCCCACCTCGGCCGCACCGACGCTCCCGCAGGATCAGTCGCTTCCCTACACCGCCAGCGCCCCGTGTGCGGCTGGGTCGACCTCGGCGCAGTCGTTGACCGACACCGCCACCGATTCGGCGTGGGTCTGCGCGCGCGGGTCCCGCGATGAGGCGCTCGAAGGCAAGGTACTCACCGTCGATTTCGGCAAGACCTACATGATTTCCGGTGTCGAGGCGACGCCGGGATGGGTCGCGAAAACGCCTGGCGGACAGGACCGATGGCTTCAGCATCGGGTAGTGACCCGGCTGCAATACATCTTCCTCAACGGCAACGTGGTCTCCGACATCTTCACCCACGACACCGGCAATGTGCACGGGCCGGTCACCGCCGCGCTGCCGCGTCGGGTGCTGGCCTCCCGGGTCAACGTGGTGGTGTTGCAGACCTCGCGCCCGCCCACCTCACCGCTACCGGCCACCGATCCCGCCGGGCTGCCCGAGGCCCAGCCCGGGTTGGTGGAGTCGCTGCTCGGCGAAGGGGGTCGACCCCTGTCGGAAGCCCCGCAGAGCCCGGAGCCGTACCCCGATCTGACCGTACCCGGCAGCGGTAGCGACCCCGTCGACAACACGTTCGCGATGAGCGCGCTGAAGTTCCTCGGCTACCAGCCCTAAGAAATGAGATTCCCGTGGCACTGTCGAAAACCTGGCAAGGACGTCTGCACCGATGGCGCGGCGGCGCCCGCCGCGCCGGCCTCGTCGCCGTGACCCTGGCCGCGATCTTCGGCGCCGCCGCCGGCTGCAAGGTGTTCTTGGCCCCCGACCGCCCCGACTTCATCGGTATCGCCCAGCGCGAACGTAATCAACAAAGCATGGTGGGGGCCTTCGCGTCGGACTTCGTGGTGGCCTGGCGTACCGCGACGGTCAATCAACGAGACAGCTTGCAGCGCTTCATCACTTTGCCCGAGCAAGGGTTGGCGCTGCCCTCGACACCAGCGGCAGTGATCACCGCGCCTCAGGTGGGACCGGTGCTCAGGATGGGCACGCTCGGTGACACCGAGCTCTACACCGCCGTGATCTCGGTCAACGAACGCGCTTATGCCTCAGCGCAACCCACGCGCACGTTCTATCAGGTCCCGATTTCGCTGTGGAATCGTCAACCCCGTGCCCTGGACTTCCCGGCCCAGATCAACGATCCGGGTCCGGGCGCGGATTTCACACTGGACTACCGCAACGCCCTGGGCCCCGAGAGCCCGGTGTTCGCCGTGGTCGCCGGATTCATCCGCACCTATTTGACGGCCACCAACGGACTGGATCGCTACGTGGTGGCCGGTGCGCCGCTGCGCCCGATCGTCGGCTATCAAAGTGCGGTGGTCTCGACAGCAGCTACAGACCGCAGCGTGCCCGACACGCCAGCACCCGGCGAGCAGCTGCACGTGCGGGCCACCGTCGTCGCGCAGACATCACAATTTGCCACCGTGAATTTGGCGTATCCACTGACGGTCGAAAATAGCGGCGGGACGTGGATGGTGGCGGCCATAGACTTAGTTCCACAGGTTGGCACCCAATCCGACGCCAACCCTGTCGCCAAACCACATAACTAAGGGCGATTGAGAAAGGCGTGAGGGAACATGGCAGAAAATACCGAATTACTGGCGGCATCGGGCCTTTTTGAGTCCGGTAACAAACTCGGGCTGGCGGTGCTGGGCTTCCTGGCGCTAGTCGCCCTGGTCATCGGCGCCGGATCGGCCATCAAGAAGCTCAAAGAAGGGTCGGGCGCGGCGATCACCGCCGAGATCGGCGCGATCGTGTTCGCGGTGCTGATCGGGCTGTCGGTAGGTATCGCCGCCGCGGTGACCCAGGAAGCCGAGGACGCCGGGATCCGCAACCCGGTCCGTGTGGACAGCGTCTGGGATCGCTGACCGATGAGCAACGACGTCTCGGCCAAGATCTACTCCGATCAGCGCTCGCTGCCCATCCACCTCGGCGATTCCGGGGACGGTTTCACGCTGCCGTTCAAGGAGAAGTGGCGCGCCCCGGACGCCATCGCCGCGGTGCTCGGGTTCATCGTGACCGGCTCTTTGGTCACCGCCAACATCAATTCCGGCAATGCGCTGCGCTTGCTCATCATCGGCGTCGTGGTGACCGCGGCGGCGGTGTGGTCGTTGTCGAAACTGCCCGCAACCCGTCCGTCGCTGCGCACCCGGGCCCGCTGGTGGTGGGAGAACCTGCGCCCGCAGGTCGTGTCCTCGCACCGCCCGCACCGCTAGAAGGGCCGGTTCGAATGTCTTTGGCCACCCCGCTACGCGCGATCGGCAACCTGCGGCTGACCCCTCACGGGGTCTATGCCGACTACCTGTTGTCCGGTCAGCCGTTCATCTTCTTGTCCGAAGAGTGGCAGGATCGCGTGGCCGCCGAGCACGCCGAGCTGTGGCGGGCACTGCCGTCGGGATCGTCGATCAGTGGCTTGACGGTGCCGGTGGCACCGCGCAGCACCGTGCGAAAGATGCTCTACAGCCATCCTGATCTGCGCCTGCGCGAGGGCGGTGAGACCGGTCTGGCGGCCGCGGCGCGGCCGTGGGTGCAGCACTGCCGCAGCTGGGAGCCGACGATCGCCGGGCACCGCGCGCGCCGGCGCATCTATTGGCTGAGCCTGCCGCTGGATTACGGTCTGGCCACGGCTTATCAGTAGTTAAGTACATATTGTGAGCACAATATGCGTGTTGAACTGCATATTTATCGTCGAGTACATGTACCCTAAGATGGTGCGTAGCAATATCAATACCCTCGCCACGCCGGTGCGGCGTGTTGCTTGCGCTCCCTGTTTTTGTGTGCGAAATTCGCCGTGTGAACCTACAGGAGCGGTTGCGCAAGGCGGTGTCGGATCATGGGCCGTCGTTGGCGACTCTGCGTTACGACTTGGAGGTGGTGATCCCCAAGGTTGGCCAGATGTGGCAGCCGTTGTTCGAGGATCCGTTGGATATTCACGGTCAGGCTTTTTGCACGTGTGTGCGCCAGATGGTGTTGAGGATGCGCGAGCTTCGCAAGCCGATTCCGGGGGACACGTTGTTGACTTCTCGTGGCAGTGGGTTGTCGGTGCAGATCGCCGATTCGCGGGGAATGGATTTTCGTGCGCGGCGGTGGCCGTCGAAGGTGTTGCACGGGGAGCGGGTTCGGGTGGTGACGCATCCAACGGGGGGCGATCTTCGGGTGCTGCGGCCGCCGAAGGCTCAGGTCGACGAGCAGATGTTGTTGGACGAGGACGAGCCGGCGCAGTTGTTTCCGTCGCCGATTGTGACTCCGGCCGGTACACCGGATATCTTCGCCCTGTGGTGGCCGACCGACGATGGGTGGGGATTGTCGGAGGCGGTGTTGGCGTTCGTGGTGGATGTGGACAATGCGTCGCGGGTGCAGATTTTGGCAACCGAGCCGCTGCCTCCGGTCACGGACTCTCCGCTGGTGACTCCGTCGGCGCAGGGTCAGGGGCCCAGGGACGACTTCGGCGAGTACGAGCCGCCGGCGCTGGGTACGGGCGAGGATCCGAGGAGCCGGCTTAAGGGTCGTGGTGTCGGGGTCGATGCGAATGTCGGCGGGTGGCTGTTGAATCGAGGTCGCAATGACGACGACCGTGGACGTGTATGGGTTGCGGGTCAACCAGGCCCGGGTCATGCGCGCGATGACTGCCACTGCGGTGATGGAAGCGTTGGGCTGGAAGCATTCTCGGCTGAACCGGTTGGAGAAGTCGACCACGACGGCGTTGCCGATCGAGGATTTCGACCGGCTGGTGGCGGTGTTGCGGTTCCCGGCGAAATTTTTCACCACCGCTCCGACGTCGCGGGTGCACCAGTCGGATCTGTTGTTCCGTGCGCCGCGGTCGATCACGGCGACCGAGCGGGAGTATTTGGCGCAGTTCGCGGCATTGGCTGGGGAGTTTCTCGACGAGCTCAATGGCCGCACTCAGTTACCTGCGGTGAAGTTGCCGATACTTCCGATCGACACCGCGGTGACCCAGGCCGCTGCGGCGGTGCGTGCCAGTTGGGGTTGGAGCACGATCAGCCGATCGAGTACCTGACGCATGAGATTGAGCGCAGCGGTGTGGTGGTCGTGGTGCGCCGGTTGCTGACCTCCTCGTCACGGCGGATCCTGGGTGACGGGGATTCCACCGGCAAGATCGACAAGCATTTGGGTTATTCGGTGCGTGTCGGGGAGTTCAATACCCGGCCGTTGATCGTTGTGCGGCAATCGAATTCGTGGGAACGGACCCGCTGGACGCTGGCTCATGAGGTGGGTCATCTGGTGTTGCATGCCTCGGGCAGCGTCACCGAGGCCTGCGAGGAGCAGGCGTCGCAGTTCGCGTCGGAGTTGTTGGCGCCGGCGGCGGTTCTGGCCAAGGAAGTGTCGCGGGCCCCGTCGCTGGCGGAGTTGTTGCCGGTGAAAGCCAAGTGGGGTGTGTCGCTGGGGGCGTTGATCAAGCACCTGCATACCTCGCAGTTGTTGACTGGGGCGCGGTTTGAGGCGTTGCGCCGCCAGCTCTACACCCGGGTCAATCCGGATACCGATACGACGTGGGGTCGGGTGGAGCCGGGCTGGAATGACCGTGAGGTGGAGCGGCCACGATTGATCAGCAAGTGGCTGGAGATGGCGTTTTCGGCGCGGTCGGCGGCGATGCTGGCCCCTATGACTTGGTGTGGCCGCAGGATCTGCTGGAGGACTTCATGGCCGGGCAGCGGGCCGCCCGGGCGCGGCGGCGGTGCGGGTGGCGGCCGGCAGCGGCAGAGCGACGGTCGGACCCGCGACAGCGGCGCCCAGTACGGGCAGCAATGTGATTCCGTTGCGGCAGCGAAGCCGGCGCGGCTAAAACACAAGGGGGTCGGGGCCGGTGGCGCGAGTGCAGCGGGTGATCTTTGCCGACCAGCCTGTCACCTACACGATCGTCGGCGCCGATCATCTGCCGGTGGCCCGGCTGCGGAGTATCTGAGGTTTCTGCGTGAGGGGGCGCGTCCCCGCACACGGTGCGTGGCTACGCCGCGGGTTGGCGCGGTGGTTCACGCTGCTCGAGCACACCGGCCATCGTTGGGATGACTTCCCCACCACCCTGTTCGGGCAGTACTTGCAGTATCTGCGGACTGGTGATCTGCCCGGGACACCGCGCCTGGGTGCCCCCGAGACCAAGATGGTGACCAGTTCTTTGCAGCCACGGGCGGCTGCGGTGTTGTCGATGTATCGCTATCACGCTGATGCCGGCACCACCGAGGTGCCGTATCGGCGTTTGGTCACTCAGCGGGGCAGCTGGCGGCGCCACACCCGCTACGTCGGGTTCCTCGACGGCGTCGGGCCCACCGCGACGGTGAGCATCCGATCTACCCGGTGCGCACCCCGCGGCGATCGGCCACCCCTGTCTTGTCGCCTGCCCAGGTGGCCACGATCCTCGATGGCTGCTCGGTGCAGCGCGACGGGGACTGGTCCGGTGGGCCGCCGGGGTGCGCAACCGGTTGTTTTTCGCTGTGCTGGCTGAAACGGGAATGCGTCTGGGCGAGGCCTTATCGCTGCGGCACAACGATTTTCATATCGGCGCCGGTGCGACCCGTGGATCGACATTGTGGAGCGCCAAGATCACCCTACGGTGCTCGGTCAAGACCGGGCCGCGGCGGATCTATGTCGGAGATGACCTGGAGGCACTGTATTCAGAGTATGTGTGGCAGCTGGTGGCGATGAACGCCGACCAGGCCGTGGCGGATCTGTCGAATCATTTTGTGTTCGTCAATCTGCAACGGGGGCCGCGGTTTTCGCCGATGCGCCAGGAGAATGTCTACGAGAAGGTCCGCGGGCTGCGCACAGCGCATCGGAGTCTGCCGCCGGATTGGTCACCGCACTGGCTGCGCCACACTCACGCCACCGCGTTGCTGCTGGCGGGGGTGCCTGAGCATGTGGTGATGCGGCGGCTGGGGCATGCCGATGTGCAGACCACGCTGTCCACCTACGGCTGGGTCACCCAGGACGCGGCGATGCGTTCACTGGCCGAGTGGAAAAACTATGTCGCCGGATGGAAAGGACTTCACGATGGCCAGCAATGAGGGCCGCCTGACCACACCGGTAGGCGACCTCGGTGCGGTGGCGTGGCAGGCGCAGTGGGCCCTGGTGCCCGCCGAATGGCGCCGCCCGGCCTATCAGGTGCATCTGCCCCCGGCAGATCGGGTGTTCCTGTCCCGCAAGAACGATCTGCCGCCCGCTGCGACCGCTGGGGTGTACGACTTCACCCCGCAGGCCACACCGGCGCGGTTCGCCGACGAGATCGCCTGGTGGGTGTGGGTGTGCTACCACGAGGGGCTGCGCAAGATCGAGCATTCCCTGCTGCGCTGGGCCACCCAGGCCATCAGCGCCGCCGCGGCCGAGTACCGCAGTGCGCACGGCCGCCACCCGGTGAGCATCACCGACCTGGCGGTCAACGACATGGTGCGCCACGCGGTCGTGGTGTTCGAGCGGCGCAATGCGCGGCTGCCCGCCGGCGGCACACGCCGCAATATTGTGGGCCTGATCGAGCATCTGCACCTGTTTGTGTCGGTGCGGGCCAGCGCCATCGACTGGTGGGCCTATGACACCTGGGATCTGCGGGCCGATCCACGGATCCCGCAACGCGAACACGAACCGTGCCACGAGAAGACGGTGCGCATCGGGGCGATCGAACCAGCGTGGCTGCGCGAAGGGGTGCGGTTTTGGCTGCGCACCTGCCTGGATGCGGAGTTGCTGCGCTGGTCATCGGCAGTCGATCGTGCCCGCGAGATGGCGCGCCACTTCGGTGAATTCGTGATCGCGCGTGGCTACACCGATCCCGTCTTATCCGATGACCCGGCGCAGCTACGCCTGATTTTCACTACCTACAACGAATACCTGCGCTCCCCGGCCGCGGCTGCCCGACCTGACAAGCCGTTGTCTGCCACGGCGATCGGCGACAGCCAATCTCAGATCCAGAGCTTCTACACGTTCATGCTCGACCATGCACCCGAGGCCGCGGCAGCCACCGGCGATGCGCGTTGGGAGAACCTGTCCGCGGCGCACACCCGGTTGTGGGGGCCGGCGTTTCGCACCCGCCGCGCCCACCGCACCCGGGAATTGACCTGGTACTCCACTGGAGAACTGCAGCAGATGCTGGCCTACCTCGACGTGCTCGCCGCCCAACGGGGCGCCCTGGTGTCGGTGACCCATCCCGATGGCACCGTGTCGCTGATCAAAGGCCTCGGCGACCCCCAGGCCGCCCGGATCTGGCTGCTGCAAGCACTGACTGGGCGGCGGGCCTCAGAAATTCTCATGCTCGATCACCACCCGCTCGAAGCGATCCCCGGCGCGGCGCGGCCCACCGCCACCGATGACCCCGATGTGTTCGTGGCCAAACTGCGCTACCAACAGACCAAAGTCGACGGGGTCATCCCCACCATCCTGGTCGAGCAGGCCGTGGTCAACGTCATCGCCGAGCAACAGCGCTGGCTCGCCGACACCCACCCCAGCCTCACCCCGAAATACCTGTTCATCGCGGTCAAACAAAACCTGGCCGGGCGCCGGCCCCGCCCGTATGCGACGTATCGGGCCTCCCTGGACAAGCTCGATGCCATCCATGGTCTCAGCGATGCTGCGGGAAACCCGTTGCGGTTCACCCAAACGCATCGGCTGCGCCACACCCGGGCCACCGAACTGCTCAACGACGGCGTGCCGATCCACGTCGTCCAGCGCTACCTGGGCCACAAGAGCCCCGAGATGACCATGCGTTATGCCGCGACACTGGCCGCGACCGCCGAAGCGGAGTTCCTCAAACACAAGAAGATCGGCGCTCACGGCACCGACATCGGAATCAGCCCGTCTGACATGTTGGACATGACCCAGCTCTCAGTGCGCACCGACCGGGTCTTGCCCAACGGGGTGTGCCTGCTGCCGCCACTGAAAACCTGCGACAAGGGCAACGCCTGTCTGTCGTGCGGGCATTTCGCCACCGACGCCACCCACCTCGACGAACTCAAAGATCAGCACGCCAAGACCACGGCGCTGGTCGAGATCAGACGTCAGCAGTACCGCCGGCGCACCGGCCGCGAACTCACCGATGACAACGTATGGGTCGCCCAACGCCTGCGCGAATTGCATTCCCTGCAAGCCATCCTGGACCGCCTGACCGCAGATCAACGCACCCATCAGGAGGCGATCGCCGGGGCCGGGACGGCCAACCGCATCCCGCTGCAACCTGTGGCCACCCGCGGTGCGCACGATTCAGCACTGCGCAAAGCCGATCCTCACACACCCGCATGACCGTCACCCCCGCCTCCCTCACCGCCCTTGAGGCCAGCGCCCGCAAACGCAGCGCCGACGTCGAGGCCCGTATCGATCGGCCCTGAAGAAGATGCGCAAGCAGGGCCTCGACATCAACGTCAGCAGCCTGGCCCGCCACGCCGGAGTGTCACGCAGCGTCATCCACCGCCGCCCCCAACTGCGAGAACAGATCCGCACCACCCAGCCGCTGGCCGCCGCCCCCGATCCACCGCCACCACCGGCTACCAACACCGAGAGCAGCATCATCACCGCACTACGGACCCGCCTGAAGGCACGAGACGCCCAGATCGCCGACCTGAAAGCCCAACTGCGCGAACGCGACCACATCATCGCGACCCTGCACGGGCAACTGGCCCGCAAACCCCACCCGGACACCAACTCCTAGCTGGCTGGTTGTGCGGGTCGCTGCGTGGTTTGTGCGGTGATGAAGTCGTCGACGATGCGGGTGCAGTCGTGGTGGCCGATGGCGCGCAGGCCGGTCATGCGGGCAAAGACCAGGGGGCCGACCAGTTGGCACAGTGCCAGTTCGATGTCGAGTTCACCGAGTTGGTCGAGGGTTTCGGGACTGTGCAGGATTTCGTCGAAAGGCCGTCGGTACTGCTCGATCACCCGGGTGCGCAGCATGCTGGCAGTGGCGTGGTGACCGGTATCGCTGTCGCTGTCGTGTGTTTCGGTGGGGCCCAACGCGGCCCAGGCCAAGGTGGTGACGTGCAGCGGCGCTTCGGCGAACAGGTCGGCTTGGCGCGAGAGCAGTTCGACGAGCCGCTCACGCAGGGTGCCGCTGGTCGGGGCGGGCGCGATGACTTGGGGCAGCAGTCGTTCGAAGGTGGCCGCGAGCAGTTGTGAGGAACTGTTGAAGTGGCGGTAGAGGGTGGTGCGGGCGACCTTGGAGGCTTTGGTGACCGCGTCGATGGTGACGGCTTCGATCCCACCGGTTTTGAGCAGGTTGGCCGCGGCGTCGAGCAGCCGGGTGCGTGATCGGGTGCGGCGCGGGTCGACGTCGTCCTCGTCGTCGGGTGCCGCCGCGGGTTCTGTTGATGGCGCTAAAGAAGACTGCCCAGAGATGCTAAGCGAAATTGCCCAGTTGGCTTGAGTGGCTAAGGTTAGCAGGTTCGTCGTTGCAGGGGAACGATTGTGCCGTCGCCGGGGGGTGCTGGGGCGGGCAGCTTCTGGAGTGGTCAGCAAAGCGACGATGGTGATGGGTTCGCCGCAATGCGGGCAGGAACGGGTGGCGGCCGGCTGTGGGGCGGGTGGCCGGGCCTCGGTGACGGTGGCGGCGGTGTCGCTGTGTTTGCGTTGCTCCCAGGCGTGTTTGCGGCAGCGGTCTGAGCAGTAGATCTTGGTCGGTGTGGTGGCGGTGAATTCGGTCCAGCAGGCTTGGCAGGAACGGGTCTCAGCTGACATGGGCGGCGACCGCCTTACGCATCGTTTCGGCGGTGGCTTGGTGGTTGCGCAGCCGGTAGCTGGGTCCGTCGATACCGACCACGGTGGCGCGGTGCAGTAGCCTGTCCAACATGGCGGCTGCGACGGTGGCGTCTCCGAAAGCGGTTGCCCAGTCAGCGATCCCAACATTGGTTGTCAGAATCGTACTCGACTTCAGATACCGTTGGTTGATCACCTGGAACAACGCGGATGCCCATCGCCGGGCAGCGGAAGGTAGCCAAGTTCGTCAATCACCAACAGTTTCGGTCCGGCGAAGAACCGCATGCAGGTGTGCCAGCGGCCTTCCAGGGCGGCTTTGTGGCAGCGGGCCGCCAGGTCGGCGGCGGTGGTGAAATACACCCGGTGGCCGGCCTCGACCGCGCCGCGGGCCAACGCGACGGCCAGCATGGTCTTGCCGACCCCGGGTGGGCCGACGAACAGCACGTTGGCCGCGTCGTCGAGGAAGCGCAGACTGGCCAGGTCGTTGATCAGTTTGGCGTCGACCCCGGGCTGGGCGGCGAAATCGAAATCGGCCATGGTCCAGGGTTCGGGCAGACAGGCGAACCGCAACCGTGAGGTCAGCCGGCGGGCTTCGGTGGCGTTGACCTCGATCTCCAACAGCCGCTCCAAAGCGGCGGTCAGGGACAGGTTTTCGGCGCGGGCGGCATCGAGGATGCGGGGTAGCGCTTCGGCTGCGTCGCCGAGTTTCAGATAGGACAGATGTGCCCGGAGTTGTTGGTATCGGCGGGCTTCGCTCATCTGTGGGACGGTTTTGCTCAAGGGGTTACTCCTGGTTCTGTTCGGTTGGATGGTGTTGGGGAACAACGGATAGCCGTGCTGCGGTCGCCGCATAGACGGCCAGATCGATCACTACCTTCTGGCGGGATCGTTCGCCGGGGCACCACGCAGCCGCGCGGCCTCGGCAACGGCGGCCACCGAGGGCGGTCGCCGGGTCTTATGAGTGCAAGGCCTGGCCGTCGAGAACCCCGATAGCACTGCCTGTTCGAGCGCGACGACGTGACCGGCATCGCGCACCACCGCGCCGCTGCCGTCGACCGCGCGGCGGTGCGCGGCAACAACGGCTCCCGATGCCGTGGTCAATTGCACGGTGTCAGAGCCCAGGCGGTGGGTGACGGTCACCGTGGCCCGGCCAGCCCGGCGGCACCGAGTACTGATTGCCCCGCCAGGACACCAACGCTTGTGGAGTGACGATGCGGTGTTCGGTCAACTCGGCCGGATACGAACCCGTCGGCAGTGACCGTAGTGGTTCGGCATCGGCCAGGGCGCCGACGGTGGTGGCCTGCCCGTCGCGGCGCCGGCGGCGCCCGTCGAGCTTCACGCACAGCCGGTCCAGCGACGCCTGGGCTTGCTCGATCGTGGTGTCGTCGGTGACGGTGCGCCACCAGCGTTGGGCGGCAGCGTGATTGGACTTCTCCACCACACCCTTGCGGTTGCCCCGTCGTGGCGGGCACACATCGACGGCGACAGCGTAGTGTTTGGCCACCCCGGCGAACGCCGCGGTGATCCGGCCCGATTCGGGATGACATACCGTGGCCATCCGGTCGAACCGCCACCGCTGGGTGACCCCACCCAACCGGATGCTGACCGCCTCGATCGCTTCCACGACGTGCGCGAAGTCCTCGGCCGGGCCAGCGCCCCGCGCCAGCGGCTCGAATGGGCCAACGCCCCGACCAGCAGGTGGGCATGCCGGTCAGCCGCCCACGATGCTGGTGGATCGGGCAGCTCGACCCAGTCCCACTGAGTCTCGACCCCGGGCGGATGATCGATGACCGCGACGTCGCGGCCCTTGACCGACTGACACGGCTCGCAATGCGGTCGCAGCCCCAGGTTTCGGATTGCCAGGGTCAGCGACGGATACGAGCCGGTAAAACCTAGCTCGACGAGTTCGTCGAACAGGGTTGAGGCCCACAGGTGCGGATCGTCAGCCAGGCGGATCCGGCAGTACTCGACGAACGGATCGATCACCAGCGGTTCAGAGCGTTGGCGTTGCCCGGGTACTCGTTCCCCAGCCAGATAGGCCCGAACGGTTCGGCGATTGATCCCGAGATGGCGAGCGATCGCCGATATCGACCAACCCTGCTCCCGAAGCGCATGCGCTTCCACATCACCCTCCAGCGACAGCAAACGACGGCCCTCCCATTCATCAGCGGAAACACAACTCCGCTGACGATGAGCAGAACCCCGACAAGCAGTCCGACGACACGCCGAACCACCGCTGCCAACTGGGCACTTTCAATTAGCGAGACTGAGCACTTTCACTTAGCGCCATCACTGTCCCCACCTGACCTCCTGGTGTGTTGCCTCGTCGGTGCATTGCGGCCGCTCTCCCGGTTATGGTACCGATAGTATCGCAGCGAAACTGCTAGTACCGGCGGTCCCGGGTCGGGACGCGGTGGCGGGGCTGCCCGGGTGTGAGGAGGCCGTGATGGGTGCTGATCAGCCGCAGCGGTTGCCGTCGCACACGCCGACCTGCATGGGCTGCGGGCCGGACAATCCGCACGGTTTGCAGCTGGAGGTGTTTCGGTGCGGTGATGAGGTGTTCGCTGATCTGGTGTTCGATGAGCGTCATATCGGCGCGCCCGGGCTCGCGCACGGTGGTGCGATCGCCGCGGCGTGTGATGACGTGCTGGGTTTTTCGTTGTGGATCGCGGCCACCCCGGCGGTGACGCGCCGTTTGACGGTGGACTATCTGCAGCCGGTGCCGTTGGGGTGCACGCATCGGCTGACCGCGCGGATCGCCGCACGCGAGGGCCGGGCCCTGCATGTGGAGGGGGTGGGGGTCGGTGTGGACGGTGTCACCCGGTTCACCGCCTCGGCGGTGTTCATCACGGTGGATGCGGCCCATTTCGCCGCCCACGGTGACATCAGCGGTTTCGGGGAGTTGTTCGCCGAGCTGACCCGCTACGGCGGCCCCGACGCGGGGTCGCGGTCGCGATGAGCGCACCCACCGCGACACCCGCAGCCGAGCTCGGCGCCCGCGCCGGCCGGCGGCCGCGGTGCTGGCACGGCGCGAGGCGATCCTGGATGCCGCGTGGGCGGTGGCCTCAGCACACGGTTTTGACGGGTACAGATGCGTGCGGTGGCCGCGCAGGCCGGCATTGCCGCCAGCTCCCTGTATCGGCATTTCCGATCCAAAAGTCATCTGCTGGTGACGGTGCTGGCCCGCGAATTCGAACGTCTCGACACCGAATTCGACTGGAGTACCGGTGATCTGGCGCCGCAGGCCCGGCTGGGGCGGTTGACAACGCACCTGCACACGGCCTGGCAGGCCAACCCGCACCTGACCGAGGCGATGGTGCGTGCGTTCGTCGTGGCCGACACCGAGGCCACCGGCGCGATCGAGCACGCCGCCGCGGTGATCGAGGACATGCTGGCCCGCACCCTGGGCGGGCCCGCACCCAGCGCACATGACCGGGACGTGGCCAGCCTGATCGCCGATGTGTGGCTGGCCAACCTGATCGCCGTCATCGGCGGCCGCATCGATGCAGGCCAGGCCCGCGAGCGCATCGACCGGACCGCCCGGCAGCTGACATCCGGACCCGGCGCCACCGGTTAGCGAGACTAGTAGTATCGCTGCGCTACTCCCAGTACCATAAAGCGACACAATGACGTGTCGAAGGGAGCCGGGCATGCATACCCCCTGGATCGAGCGGTGCACCGTTCAGCGTGTCTCGTTGCGCGACGGATTGGTGCTCGACCTCGACGATTACAACGAATTGGTGATCGCCACCCCGATCCCGCTGACCCTGCCGCCGATCGGACCGTCTTATCCCGAAGAGCAGGTCCTCATCGATCCGGGCAACGTCTCGGTCCAGCAGCGTCCACTGCTGGACCTGGCCGGCGCGGTGTGCACGGGGGCGTGGTGCGACGAGGGCGGCGGGTTGCACCTGGGTTTTTCCCGCGGGCATCGCATCGATGTCGCCCCGCAGGAGGCCGCGACCTCCTGGGAGCTCTACGGCAAACGCCACGGCTACATGGCATGCCTGCCCCGGGGGCGGGTGCGGGTGGTGCGCCACGACCTGCCCGACGACGAATCTGAGGACACCGCAAGTTAATTCACCCCCCACCGCGCCCAGCCGCAACCATGGCCCGAAAGATCGGCGCGGCCCTTCCGATCCTCGTGTGGGACTATTAGTATCGTAGCGATACCGATAGTTTCGTTTCTTGGGAGGCGTGGGGATGGGCGATCGAACCGGAGATGCTGGGCCTTCCCGTGGCCGGCGCGGCGTCGATCTGTCCGGATCTTCGGAATACAGCGCCCGGTTGGGTCGGCTCGCGGCGTTCACGGTGGGCCACAAGGCATTGGTGATCGGTGGATGGATCGCGGCCGCGGTGGTGCTGGCGCTGCTGTTCCCGCAGTTGGAGACGGTGGTGCGCCAACAGTCGGTCGATCTGATCCCGCGGGATGTGCCGTCGTTTCAGACCGTAGACCGCATGAGTGAGGCGTTCGGTGAGCAGGGCTCCAAGACGATGCTGTTCGTCGCGATGCAAGACCCGGCCGGTCTGACCCCCGATAATCAGCTGCGCTATCAGGATCTGGTGGGGCGACTGCGCGCCGATCACGACCATGTCCTGCTGGTCCAGGATCTGCTGGCCGACCCGGTCACCAGAACCCAGGCGGTCAGCGGTGACGGCAAGGCCTGGTATCTGCCGGTCGGGGTGGCCGGCACGCTCGGGGATCCCACCGCGGCCGAATCCGTGCAAGCCGTGCGCGATCTCACCGACACGGCGTTCGCCAACACATCCACCACGGCCTATGTCACGGGGCCACCGGCCACGTTCGCCGATCAGATCGCCTCGGCCGAGCACGACCTGGTGTTCATTTCGATCGCCACCGCCGCGCTGATCGCCCTGATCCTGCTGATCGTGTACCGGTCGGTGTTCACCGCACTGCTGCCGCTATTGGTGATCGGGATCAGCCTGGCCGTCGGGCGCGGGGTGCTCTCAGCACTCGGGGAACTGGGTATGCCCGTCTCGCAGTTCACCGTGGCATTCATGACCGCGATCCTGCTCGGCGCCGGCACCGACTACACCGTGTTTCTGATCAGCCGCTACCACGAACAACGCCGCGCCCAGGTGCCCGCCGATCAGGCGGTCATCGCAGCCACCGCCAGCATCGGCCGGGTCATCTTGGCCTCGGCGGGCACCGTGGCCCTGGCCTTTCTGGCCATGGTGTTCGCCACCTTGAGCGTGTTCGCCGGACTCGGCCCGGCCTGCGCGGTCGCCGTGGCCGTCGGATTCGCCGCCACCGTGACCCTGCTGCCACCGGTGCTGGCGCTGGCCGCCACCCGCGGCATCGGCGAACCCAAACCCGACCGCACCCGCCGCTACTGGAACAGCGTGGCCGTGGCCGTAGTGCGCCGCCCGGTACCACTGCTGGTCATCAGCCTGACCATCCTGGTGGCACTGTCGGCGGCCGCGGCGACCATGACCATCAGCTACGACGACCGCCAAGGACAACCCGCCACCACCGCCAGCAACCAGGGCTATCAACTGCTGGACCGCCATTTCCCCAAAGACGTCGTCATCACCGAATTCCTCGTCGTGCAAAACCCCACCGACATGCGCACCGGCAAGACCCTGGCCGACCTCGACGAGATGGCCTCGCGCATCGCCCAAATCCCGTCCGTGACACGTGTTTCCGGGTCACCCGACCGGCCGGGCAACGCCTCGACCAAGCCCAACTGTCCTGGCAGAACGGACAAATCGGCGACAAGATGGCCGACTCGGTGGCCCAGGGCAACGACCGGCGCAGCGACCTGGACAAGCTCACCCACGGCGCCGACCAACTCGCCGACGGCCTAGCCCAACTCGACACCACCGTGCGCACCGCGCTCACCCCCTGGGCGGAGCACTCACCCAAGCCGGCACCGCCGGAAAGAGCATGCAGCGCTTCGGCCCGCTGCTGCAACAACTCTCAGCCACCGCACCCGAGGTCGACACCGCCATCCAGGCCGGCCCCGGCATCCGGCCCTTGGCCGAACGCGCCCAGAACGCCATCGCAGCCCTCGACCCGCTCGTCACCGCACTCAACACCTCACCGTGGTGTGTGACCACCCCACAATGCGCCCAGATCCGCGACCAGGTCACCGTGCTGACCACCCTGCGCGACAACGGATTCTTCACCCAACTCGCCACCCTGGGCGACCAGTACAACCCGGCCACCAACGCCACCGTCACCGGCACCCTCACCGAAGTGCAACACAGCGTGGCCGCCATGAACAACGCCTTCAAAACCCTCGGCAACCCGAAAACCTGGCCGCCAACATCGGCCGACTCCAACACGGCATCAGCCAACTGGCCTCCGGCGCACGCGCCCTGGCCACCGGCGTGCACGCCCTGGCCGACAGCAACATCCAAATGCTGTCCGGGATGAGTCAAATCGCGGCCCAACTGCAAAACTCCGCCCGCGCCACCGCCGGATCCGATGCCGCCACCGGCTTCTACCTGCCCCCCGAAGCCTTCGACAACCGCCAATTCGCCGACGTCGCCAAACACTTCCTCTCACCCGACGGCAAAACCGCCCGCTTCGCCATCGACACCAGCACCGACCCCTACAGCGGCGAGGCGATGAACCTGGCCCGCCAGATCACCGACATCGCCAACACCGCACGACCCAACACCTCCCTGGACCACGCCACCGTCTCGGTCGCCGGATTCCCCGCCGTCAACTCCGACATCCAACGCCTGCTCTCAGCCGACTTCACCCAACTGGCCATCGCCACCCTGGTCATCGTCGGACTCATCCTCATCGCCCTGCTGCGCGCCCTGATCGCCCCCCTGTACCTGCTGGGCACCGTCGTGCTGAACTACCTGGCCTCACTCGGTATCGGTGTCATCGTCTTCCAATGGATCCTCGGCCACGAAATCGCCTGGCCCGTACCACTATTAGCGTTCATCATCCTCGTCGCCGTCGGCGCCGACTACAACATGCTGCTCGTATCCCGACTCCGCGAAGAATCCACCCACAACATCCGCGTCGGCGTCCTGCGCACCGTGGCCACCACCGGCTCAGTCATCACCTCCGCCGGCCTCATCTTCGCCGCCAGCATGTTCGGCCTCATGATCGGATCGGTGGCCATCATGATCCAAACCGGACTCATCATCGGCTGCGGACTGCTGCTGGACACCTTCCTCGTGCGCACCCTCACCGTCCCAGCCATCGCCACCCTGCTCCGCCAAGCCAGCTGGTGGCCACAACGCCCCACCACACCCACAACACACCCCACACCCACACCGCAACCAGCCACCGCCACCGCCACCGCCACAACCTGACACCGCCAACAAATTCCGGCCACCGCACAGCGCAGATCATCGAGGACAGCACTACAGATAAACCTGTCGCCCACGGTCGCAAACACGATCCCAACCACCGTCAGCGACAGTCGAGTACACCCGCAACCGTCCTACAGATAACATCCCTCCGCTGGCGCTCTTGGCCGCGACTCACATCTTGGCGCTTTTGTGGAAATTCTCGCCGGAGGAGCTGCCCATCGTCGCGCTCACCGACGCTGCCGAAGCCGCTCCGAGCCTCATCGCGCCTCAGGTTGACGTTGCGGCCGCGGTTGCCGATCGTCTGCATGCCGCTGGCAAGTGCACCGGCCAATCCCGCGATACGGTCGCCGCGGTGATCCGCATTCTCTACAGCCCACGCCGAGCGACCATGTCCCAGCGGGAGATTGGCCGGCAGGTCGACATCGGACACGATGCGGTGGGCCGCATCGAGAGCCACGCCGTTGACCTGCTTGGGGGCCCAGTGGCGGCTTGAGCCGCCCGGGGCGGCGGGCCCCGGCGGCTTCGGGTCCAGGGCTGGCGCGCGGCCGGCGGCGCCGCGCCCCACCTACCCCCTGGGGGTATATGAATCTCGGCGGCCAGGCCAACCAACCGGCACCCGGTTGGCGGTCGAGAACGATCCCCGTCACCGGGTCCGGTTGCTCGTTTCTTCGGCCGACGGCCGAAGAGGGCTGGGGGAGTAGCACGGAGCGAAAGCCTTCGCGTCCGTGCTACCAGGCAAGATGGCGGGCGTCGGGGCCTCAGGCGAGCTCGCGCATCCGCGCGACGGCCCGCCCCGGCGTCGATCCCGACGACCCAAACACATTGCTTCGCAACGCAAAAAAGGGGGCCTCGCACCCATAGGTGACGAGGCCCCCTTTTTTTGCGCTCGGCGCCGGGTGGTTACACCACCGGCGCGGCCGCGTGCACCGGCATGGCCGGCGCCGCGGTCGGGACAAACGGCGTGGTCGGCTCCGGTGCCTTGCGGAAGGCGATGAACCCCGTCAGCTTCGCCAACGCGGACACCGGCTGGTACTGGCCGTCCAAATACACCTTCCCGTCGCCACACAGCATCACGTAGCGATCCTTGAACACCGCCAAGTCGCCAACCTGAGCGGCGGCCAGGGACGGCAGAGTGTCCTTGATGGGCGTCGAGGTCGGCGGCAGGGTGATCCCCGCTGCCTTGTACGCGTCCTCTAGCGAGGCGCCACCCAGGTGTGCTCGCGCCGCCGCGGCGGCGGCCGGGGTGGCCGCGGTCGCGTTGGTGCCGTCTGGACGCTGCACCAGCGTCGGAGCTGGGGGAGCCGCCGGTGCCGGTCCATCTGGCTTGGCCTCCGGCTTCGGAGCGTCGCCGGCCTGCTCCGTTGTGGTCGGGGGCGTGGTCTGCTCCTGGTTCTTTTTGGGCTGAGGGCTGTCGTTGTTGTTTTCGCCGTCGCCCGGCTTTTTCTCCTGCTCGTCGCCCTTCGGCTTCTCATCGTTGTTGTGATCGGTCTGGTCGTTGCGCCGGTCATCACCAGCGCCCCGCACCGCCGACCCGATGATGCTCCCCAGGTCGCCGAGCGGGTTACCGCCGCCACCGGTCAACCCGCCCAGCGCGTTCGGCAGCGCGGAAGCCATCTGGGGCAGCGCGTTGGCCAGCTGGCCGGCGGCATCACTGAAACCGCCTTGGTCATAGCCGGTCTGTTCGTCGTAGTACGGATCCCCGTACCCGCCGCCGCCGTACGGATCGCCGCCGTAGCCGCTTGCGTACGGATCGGTGGCGCCGTACTCGCCCCCGACGCCGTAAGGGTCCGTCGCGCCTCCTCCGCCGCCGCCCACGTCGCCGGGGTACTGGTTGCCCAATCCGGTGATCTGGCCCTGGCGCTGGGCGACCACAGCTGCAGCATCAGTGATCACCTTGGCGGCCTGATCGGCCTTGTCCTGCATGAATTTGTTGAGCGCCTCGGTTTTCACCACCGACGAATCAGGCGACGTCTTCTGGTACTCCAGCTCCTTGTCGATGTCGTCCTGCAACGCCTTGAGCTTCTTTTTCGCCTCTGCGTTGTCGTCGACGATCTGCTTGCCCAACGCATCGAGCTGCTCGTCGAGCGACTTCAGTGCCTCAACCTTTTTCTTCAACGCCTCGGCCGCCTCGGCCTCCTTTTGCGCGGCCGAGCCCTCCCAGCCCGGTTCACCAGGCTTGGGAGCAGGCTTACCAGGATCACCCGGCTTGCCAGGATCACCCGGCTTGCCAGGATCACCCGGCTTGCCAGGAGTGCCCGGTGCGCCCGCTCCCGGTGCCTGAGGCGGCTTTTCGACGTCCTTGACCACTGGCGGTACCGGAATACCGCCAATCGTCGGCGCCGCGCCAGGAACCGCCGGTGTCTGACCAGCAGGAGGCTGCTGGGGTTGCTGTGGAGCTCCAGCAGGGGCCGCGGCCGGCGCCGCCGGGGCCGGCATCAACGGTGGCGGAGCCACCGGCGGCACGAAATCGCCCGGCTTCGGAGTGGGAGACCCCGACGCGTCGAGCGCCGGCGCCGGCGGCGACTGAGGCGCGGAGGACCCCCCACCGAACAACTTGTCCGCCGCCCACAGCACCTGCGTAATGCCGAACATCCCGGTGAACGTATCCGAAAAGCTTGCGCCCATACCCGTCTATCCCTTTCTCACCAACATCGGTTCAGCCACCGACGATCGCACGCACGATCGCGGCCGCCTTTCCTTCATGTTTCGCATACGCCGATGGATACGCCGACACCTGAACCCGTTGAGCCGCAACGGTCACCGGCAGCGACTCCCAGTTCGGGATCCTCACCAACTTGTCGTAGAACTTGCCCGCCGACGTCGCCGGGTTCATCAAATCCGCTGTCGCACCCCACGACTGGCGCTGCTGGAAAGGACCCACCGAATCATGATCATGCCCAGTTCCCACGTGCGGGAGCCGCATCGACTCCGGCACACCAGGATTGGCCAGCACCCGAAGGCCAGACTCCTGCAATTCTGTCGCCACCGCGATCTGTGCCGCCTTGAGCGGCAGATGCCGCCTCATCGCCTCGGCCACGGTGGCTTTGGCCACCATCACCTGGTGAGAATCCAAACCGGCGATCGACGCCGGCCCCGGCAGCAGATCACCGCCCGCACCGCCGAACGGCGTACCACCCGGCCGCGGGCCGCCGGACCGCGGCCGCAGAGCGCCCCCGAGATCCGGCACGGAAAACCCACTGCCCGTCGGCATCCCACCGCCGCGACCCATCGGCAGCCCGCCACCGCCGGGCATCCCGCCCCCTGCCATGCCCCGACCACCCGGTGGTCGGCGTCGGCGGCGGTGTGGTGGGGTGGTCGTCGTGGTGGGGTGGGGGTGGTGGTGTTCCGGGTGGGGGTGGGGTGCCGTATTGGGAGGCGATGGCATTCAGGTCGGCTTGGCGGCCGGGCAGGGTGGCGGCGTAGCCGTTGACGACGCCGGCGGATTGGGTGAGGTGGTCGGTTAGGGAGGAGACCAGTGCGACGCGGCCGGGGACGCTGCCGGTGTAGGGGGCGAGGGCGCGGGTGGAGTTGTCGGCCGAGACCACCAGGGTGCGGGCGTTGTTGCGGCCGTTGGTGGTGTCGGCGGCGGTTTGGCGGCCCCAGGCGTCGAGTTGGTTGTCGGCTCCGGTGAAGGTGGAGCGGCGGTTGTCTAGTGCGGTGGCGTTGGATTGTTCGCGGTTGGCGCTCGGTCCTGACCAGCCTGGGGTGCCGGGTGCGCCGGCGCCGTTGGCTGCGGCGCTGTTCGTCGTGGGTGCTGAGACCCCGAACAGTCCTTCTACCTCGGCCAGCGAACGTCGCGCGGCCGCCACAAACCCCTCCACGCCATCAGTAAAACCCACCTCCACCACGAGGGCCACCAGCACAACCACCACACAACCGGCAAACGACCACGACCCCGGTTGGCCGCACCAACCGATTCCTCGTGGTAGGCCACACCGACCCGGTTGCGGATCCAAGGTCGGGGAGTATCCCGATCGACCGCGGGATGGCTCCTTCCTGGTCTTCGGCTTACGGGTCCTACCACGCGGCCCGCCCGGGCGGCGCCGCCGAGGCGGCTTGTTCCCTCCGTTACGCAAATTGTTTTCACGCGCTCCCATAGTGAAACGCGCTGTCGCGCGGACCCTTTTAATTCGAATCGCTTTTTTCGTGAAAACAATTTGCTGCACTGCGGGAATCCCCCGAACGAACCGCGTGGTTTTACGGACCCGCCGAAGACGAGGAAGGAGCCACCCTAATATCCCTGTGCCGCAGGTTGCTACACATCGACGCGCTACGCGCGACCGTGATTTATAGATATTTCTGCCCTCCGGGCGGGGCCTCGACTCAGAGGGTGCCACAAAAGCTAATGACACTAATGGACAGGCGCGAAATAAACAAGAACCACCAAAAAGAATGTTCATAAGAATTTGCTGAAATCTCTTGTTGGCTGGACAATCAGATACTAGAATCGAATATAGATCGAGCAGCACTGATCACCTCAATTCAGAGGCAAATTCGGCCTCAGAAATCAAAACAGGGGAAATTCAAATGAGCACCAACAGCATCACCATTTCCGGAAACGTCACCGCCGACCCCGAGCTGCGCTTCACCCCCGGCGGTAAGGCAGTCGCCCACTTCACTGTCGCCGACACTCCCCGCTACCAGGACGATTCCGGCGCGTGGCGCGACGGGGAAACCCTCTACCAGCGCGTCGAGGTCTGGGGCGACATGGCCGAGAACGTCGCCGAATCCCTGACCAAAGGTGCTGCCGTCATCGTCACCGGCCGCGTGATGGCCAAGAGCTACAAGGACCGAGAGACCGGCGAGAAGAAGCCCTACACCGAAATCCGTGCCGACGAGATCGGCGCATCGCTGCGCTACGCCACGGCCAAGCTCACCCGAGTCAACCGCCGCGACAAGTGACCAACGCTGGTGTGACGGGAGGCCAGGTCAACCACCCCTCCCGTCACGCCAGTGACCAATCAGATACCAAAACATTTGACCCACGGGGGATTTCACCATCATGACCACTCACGACATCGACACTGTTCTCGTCGAACCCGAACACATCAACGTAATGATCTGGGCAGGCCTGTGGATTAAGGCAGCCCAGTACAACGAGCCGTTGCAATGGCCAGTCCTCGATGAGCACGGCGAGCCCCTCTACCTCAACATGCTCGAGCAGCACACCGCCGACAGCGTCGGCCAGATGCTCCTGGACACCAACGCCGCCGCCGTCAACAGCGAACACGGCCGCAACAATGCCTACGTCTACAGCTACGCCGAACCCCAGTACTGCAATTGGCAGGTCATCGAGATTCTGCGCGCGATCGACTTCTACACCTTCCAGTGCGCCCAGCTCGAGAACTGGATCTACACCGAGGCCTATTTCCTGTGCTCGGTGCTTGCCAGCCGTCTCGTCCAGCAGATCCCCGGCTACCTCACCGCAGCACCGCACATCACCGCCACGACCCAGCCCGCCATGGCCCAGCAGTGGCGCGACCAAAGCCGTTGACCCGCATAGCGGTAGACCAACCCCCCACCACCAACAACGAAAGGACAACCCAACCGTGAGCACCGCCAGGAACACCCAGCCCGAAGGCACACTCGAGTACCTCGATCCCAACACCGTCGACATCGGCAAGAACGTTCGAGACGACGCGGACGCCGGTCTGGTCGCCAGCATCAAGGAGCTGGGCATCCTCGTCCCGCTGACCGCCGTACGCAGTCCCGAAGGCACCATCACCATCCGTGAAGGCCAGCGCCGCACCCTGGCCGCACGCGAGGCTGGGCTGGCCACCATGCCGGTGTTCGTCCGCGACGACACCGCCACAGACGACAAAACCCGCACCCAGAACCGTGTCGTTGAGCAGATCACCACCAACAAGGAACGCAAGCCCCTCAAAAGCAGCCAGGAGGCCAAGGCCATCCAGGAGCTGCTGGACACCGGTATGACCCCGACCAAGGTTGCCAAAGCCCTCACGATGCCCAAACGCGACGTTGAGGCCGCCGCAGCCGCGGCCGGGTCCGCCGTCGCCCTCGAAGCGCTCGACACCACCCAGCTGACCATCGAGCAGGCCGCGACCCTGGTCGAGTTCGAGAACGATCCCGAAGCTGCCGCCGAACTCATGGGAGCGCGCAGCGCGGGCGATTTCGACCACAGAGTCAGCGCACTGCGCCAGAAGGCGGCGACCGACGCCGCCCGCGCCGTAGCCGCAATCTCCTACCGGGACAAGGGACATACGATCCTGGACCAACGTCCATCCTGGTCCGATGATCTTGCCAGCAACCAGCTGCACCAGCTGTGCGATCTCGACGGAAACCGTGCCGAGGCCAGCCACGCTATCGCCCGCCCGGAACTGTTCGCCGTGTGGCTCGATGAGGTCGAGGTGTACGTCGACAGCCGCACCGGCGAGATCGTCGACGAGCAGAAAATCGACTGGGACGTCGACGCCGAGGACCACGACACCGCCGCCACAGAGGGATACATTCACCCCCGCTACATCGAGGATGGCACCGGTTTCGAACCCATCTACTACTGCACCGACCCCAACGCGGCGGGATTGATGACTTGGGCAGAGAGGGCACGACGCAAAGGGGGACAGGCCCCTCACGGCGAGCAGGACGCCGCCGCCCGCGAGGAAGCCGCCAAGCGGGAAAAGCGCAAGGTGGTCAAGCTCAACAAGCTCGGCCTGGCCGCCGAGGAAGTCCGGCGCGCGTGGGTCAAGGACAAGCTGCTCACCCGCAAAACCCCGCCCAAAGGTGCTGCGTTGTTCATCGCCGGTCAGCTCACCGCCCACCAACATCTACTGACCTCCAACGGCACCGGTCAGCTCACCCGCGAGCTGCTCGGCCTGGCCGAGCACGCGCCGATTCACGACAGCGTGACCGAACTGCCGCCCACCGGCGACGGACGAGCCACCGTGATCCTGCTGGGCCTGGTTCTCGCGGCCCTGGAATCCAACACCCCCAAGGACGCCTGGAGGACCAGAGGCACCTACAGCAAGAACTACCTGACCTTCCTCGCCGACAACGACTACGAGCTTTCCGATGTCGAGAAGGTCGTCACAGGCGCGATGAAAGCCGACACCCTCTACGACAAGATCGTCAGCGACACAACGACAGTCGACAAAGTCGCGTAGCCCGATGAAAGATTCTGGTCCCCGGCGCAAGCCTCGCCGGGGACCAGAACCAATGAGACATGCCACGAACCCAACAACCGCAACGGGTTAGGCGAGCAGCGGCACCGCCGCCGCGCCCGCTAGGCTTCCGTGCATGTCAGATGTCATGGACTGGGACGCCGCCTACCAGGGTCACATCTTCTCAGGACCGCCCCCATGGAATATCGGCACGCCCCAACCTGCCATCGCAAGCCTCATCGCCGCTGGGCAGGTCCACGCACCGGTCCTCGACGCTGGCTGTGGCATCGGCGATTTGACCCTGGCTCTCGCGGAAGCGGGCTATACCACCACCGGCGTCGACATCTCCACCGCAGCGATCGACCACGCCACCGAGCGGGCCGCCGAGCGTGGCCTTGCCGTCCACTTCATTCAAGGCGATGCCCGCAACATCGCCGAACTCGGCCTGGCCGAACCACAATTCAACACCATTATCGACTGCACGCTGTTCCACTCGCTACCGATCGATGCACGCGACGACTACCTGCGCGGCATCCACGCGGCCACAAACCCTGGCGGCCGCCTCTACCTACTCGTATTCACCACCGACGCACTACCGGCCGATTCGCCATGCCCGGTGCCAAACCTGGTGACGGACGCCGAGATCCGCGCCGCCGTCGCGAAGTACTGGACCATCGACGCTGTTGACCCTTCCCACGTCGCGGTGCGGCTTCCCGATATTCCAGGCCTTCCCGCCCACAGCTTCCGCACGGACGAAAACGGTCTCACCTATCTGCCCGCGCTGCTCGTCACTGCCCACAAGACCGCCGCCTGAAGCCAACTATCAGTGGCTTATCTGGGCAGCCTTGTGGGTCGCGGGCGCGCTTCAAACCACGGGTTTACCTGCCGTTCCAGCACGAGCGCCGTGATTGGCCCTTCGGCGCGGGATTCGGCGATGGCCGCTCGCACATGGGCGAGCTCGGTTTCGATGACCGAACGGTCGGTGGAGAAGGACAGCCCCCAGGGGATGTGCTGGCCGCCAACGCTGTAACCCACGGTGTACTCAAAGCCCGAGGTCGCTGACACGTGTTTGGTGACGCCGGCCGGCCTCCAGGGCAGGACTCTGCGTTCGATGAGAATGGCGCCGGTGACGGGCGACTCAGCGAGGTCGGATTCGGCGACGCTGCGATGCAGCGCGACGATGCTCTCGGGCAGTGGCTGGCAGTCGTGCCCCACGCGGATCCCAACGGCGAACACCAGCAAGGGGAATGGGACCGATGTGGGAGTTCCGGGATGCATCAGTGACCTTTCCGTTGCCCGTTGGTTGTCTATTGCTCGTTGTCGTGCGTAGTCATAGGCGGGGGCGATATCGAGCATGGGCGACGGCCGGCGCAGAGCCGATGGCCTGGCCGATTTGCATCCAGGTCGCACCGGCCTCCAGGGCTGCTGCTACCGCGTCGACATCGGGGGTGCGGATGCGCTGCCCACGGCGCTCGACCAGTGCCGTGGAGATGAGGGAGAGCACGTCAAGCGACCATTCGAGTCGGTACGCCGACAGGGCCCCCCAGCGGGGGTCCGTTGCGTCGGCGGCGAGCAGGACCGCAGTGATGTCGTCGGCGGCGTCTGGCGGAGTCATACCGGCAGCGGTGAACCGGTCCATGATGCGGGTACTGACGATTCGTTGTGCTGCATAGAGGGCGGCACGGCGGACTTGGTGTTCGTCACTACAAGACGTCCCGTCTTCCATATCCACAGAGGCTAAGTGTCATCAACAAGCATTACATCATCTACTACAAGACAATGCATACTGCTATTCAGTACGTCGAGCTGATTGGGCCACCGATCAGGCGAGCAGCCCTATCTGCATCGGGCAGGCTGGTTTGTATGACGACGATTGTGGCTCCCGCTGGGGCGAGGCCCTGCGCAGGTCGCCTCTCACCCAATGGATCAGGGGTCATGAAGACGCCTTTGCCAAAACCTCGCGTTCACGCAGGACCTCGCGACTCCATTATCAGCGTCTCGTTTTCCGCCTGAACCGTGCGATACGACGACACGCCGGGGTCGATCTAGCTGGGATTAGACCCTCTCAAGTGAGGGGCGTTTGTCTAGGCCCGAGCCTGCAACCAATATTGATGGCCCCAACGCCCGTCGGATGGCTGTTCATTCGCCATGTCTGCTGTTACGGCTAGTGGGCTCTGGCGATCGCTTTCCAGCTGCGATTCTCGGCGTGGTGAGAGCGAATGAGACTTGGAAGCCTATGCCTGCCAACGACATTCGCGACTGCGATTTCGATCGCGTCGAGTTCTTCGGAGGGGGCGCAATTCTCGACGGCATTGTCGAACTCGTCGGTCGATAGTGCTGCGAGTTTCGCCAGACCGGCGGCGTCCTGCGGCGCGGCGAGCGGCGCAGCCCAGGGCGGCGTGCGCAGAACCGTTTGGGTGTACCAGTCATAGACCGCGTCGAGCATGGCCACCGCAGTCTGCTCGTGCCGCTGCACCGGGTCGAGCGCACTGTCACCGCCAAGCGGATACAGCTCGGCGGCGGAAAGCCGACGAAGATCCTCAGCGAGGCAGTGGGCAAAGACCGCTTCCTCCTGCTGGCGTCGTACTTGGCACCACTGAATGATCTCGGTCACTGGGGCGTCCGGCCCTGGTGTTGTGTTGTGTTCCGCTTCAGCCATCGCCGACCCTCCTCTAATGCCCAACAGGGTAACCACCCCGGCACCAAACCGCGTCGTACGCAACGGAATGGAAAGGGGCCGCACAACTACCCACTCGATGTGAGTGCGGTGCCCGTGCCTACCAGGGTCCCCCCGAGAGCGGGTGCGCGGCTGCCGTGGTGCGGCGCACCCTGCTGATACTGCGGCGGCTCGGCAACGATGCCGCCGGCGCCACGGTGAGTCGGAGGACCAGTGCGACACATTCATCCGCTTCGAGCGTCACCAGAGCGCCGAATTCTCTTTGTAGTTGGGCTAGCTGGGCAGCGAACGGTTCGGAGAGCTCCTCGAGTTCGGCTGCCGTGTGCGCGTAGAGGAAGACGGGGGACACGGGCTGCACCGCAAGGCCTTGCTGTTGAGCGTGGATCCACACCGCTTCGACTGCTGACCCGCCGGTGACGTAATCACGGAGAGTGTTTCCCGAAACCGTGATGATCGCCAGCGCCGAGCTCGCGAGAACTCGGTCGCGCATATCGTCGCCAAGCGCGGACCCGGCGTCCCATTCGGCGAGGTGGGCCATGACGTCGGGCCGGCGAAGGACATCGAGGACGGCCATCTCGCCGGCATCGAATTCGAGGCTGCGCACGTCG
The DNA here is from genome assembly GCF_002157835.1 of Mycobacterium dioxanotrophicus. NCBI lineage: Bacteria > Bacillati > Actinomycetota > Actinomycetes > Mycobacteriales > Mycobacteriaceae > Mycobacterium > Mycobacterium dioxanotrophicus. Next base: position 56,632 of record NZ_CP020811.1, read on the forward strand.
ATGCCGGTGTCGGGGTCGGGGTCGCCGGGCCAGCGCAATTCAGCGATCATCTCTCGGTGCAGGTGCGGTGTCAGGAACCGCACGCGGTCGGACGCGGCGAGGATGGTGGCGGCCTGGGCGATGTCCTCGCGCTGGGTGAGGAGCCGTAGACCTGCGCCGAGCTGCTCGGCGGCACCAGTGAGTCCGACGATGATGTCGTGGTCGAGGGGTGCGGGTGTTCCGTGGTGTCGGTTGGATTCACGGTTGATCATGGGCTGGTAGAGGTCGGCCAGCGTTGGATCGGTGCCGTCGTCGCTGAGGTGCATGGTGGCCTGTAGCGGCGTCGTCTCCACCGTGTCGGTGACCGTGATCGGCCCCAGCACGTGGTGCGCTGCCGCGGCGATCTGGACGTTCAGCAGCGCCGCTCCCAGTGCCACCGCGCTCGCGCGGAACCGTAGGTCCATTGTGGACGTGTGTGCTGGCTCGATGCTGACAGTGATCGACTCAGCGGTGACATCGATTTCCCAGGGCTGCATGTTGCCGCCCGACGGCGCGCGCATGGCCGCGGACGCGAGACTGTCCAGTAGGCCACGCCCGAGACTCTGTGGGGTGTCACCGTTGTCGCGGGGGGTCTCATGGTGGCTTCCCATATCAGGCTCGCGGATCTGATTGAGGGCCCAGCCGATATCGATTCGACTGCGCCCAGACCGAAGCTCTTCGCCCAGACCGATTCTGCGGACGGCCTCGGCGATGGCGGATGCTCCGATAATCACGTCCGAAGCCAGCTGTGGCCATGTCGACAGCGACCTGTCGATCTCGACCAGGGACGCGGCGGTGCGGGGGGAGAGCCGTTCGGCTTCCAGATGTCGCAAGACGTGGGGAACTTTGTCACGACTGCTCATCCCCGGCAGAAGTCCCAAGTCCAGTTCGCCCAGCAGCCCGTGCAAAATGGGTCGCTCGGGTTGTAGATCGAAACGTTCGACATCGACGATCCCCCGATCACTGGTGGCCATGAGCACCGGGATGCGTCGATCGCGGGCGGCGATGCGCAGGAAGGCTTTTGCGTCAAGCGAGTCGCATTCCTCGATGACGATGTCGAGACCGTTGACGAACTCGTCGAGTGTTTCGGCAGTGAGGCCCGTGTCGAGTACCTCCACCGGCAAGTAGGGGTCGATCTCGGCGATTCGGCGGGCGGCCACGACGGCCTTGTTGAGTCCGAGGTCAAAGACCGTCGCCGGTACCCGATTGAGGTTGGACAGTTCGAGCTCGTCGAAATCGGCCAGACGCAGGCGTCCGCACAGGCCTTGGGCGGCCAGGGTATGAGCAATGATGTGGCCGACGCTGAGGCCGGCGACGCCGATCGACAGTGCGCCGAGCTGCGCTTGTTCTTCGCTGGTGATGTTGTTGCGGTTGCGGTCCAGTCGCAACGCACGGAAGCCCCGAGGGCCGAGCATCGCGACGACAGCGTGCCGCCACGGGTAGTAAACCCACCGGCGGCCCTCCGCGAGTAGCTCTGGAGCAGGTTGCGGGCGAAGGGTGCGCAGGCTTTCCCGCTGAGCCTCGTAGCTATCGAGAAACTCGATGTCAGGGCCCGCGCGCAGCTGGTTAAGCACGACCTTGTCGTCACGCTGTGTGGGGTCGAGAACGTGTGCGCTGTAGGCGGTCTGCATGCTTTCCCTTCGCCGATTCGGCGATGCGGCGCCGAAAGTCCCAGTCGTTAGACTATGTCCGACTTGGGAGGTGTGTCGTGGTCGAGACGACGCGTGAGCAAACGGTTGCGGATCTGCCGCTGGCACCGATCAATCCGTTGCCGTACAAGCAAAAACGCGAGGCTTTGCGGAACTTCCACACCGGGACGGACATTTTGCGCGATGCTGGTGGGCCGGTCACGCGATTTAGTCTCGGTCCGAGGTGGCTGATGCCACCTATCGTTCTGGCTACCTCACCTCAAGGTATTCGCGACATCGTGAGTGTGCGCGACGGCTCGATCGACAAGACAAGCGCGGTGGGACGAGAGCTGCGCCGCATGCTCGGCGGCAACTTATTCGTGTTGCCGCATCAGGAATGGCTACCGCGTCGCCGGACCCTGCAACCCGTGTTCACCAAAAAGCGGGTGGACTCTTTCGGGGCCCACATGGCTGAGGCGACAGAGACGGTGGTGTCGACGTGGACCGATGGCGCGCAGATCAGCCTGGATGAGCAGGCGCGCACACTGACGATGCGCGCCCTGGGGCGTTCGGTTCTGGGCCTGGATCTCGATCAACGAGCCGATGCTGTGGCGGAACCGTTGAGGGAGGCGACGAGCTATGCGGTCCGGCGTGCGCTGAAACCAGTGCACGCGCCAGAGTGGTTACCGACGCCGGCGCGGCGGCGAGCACGCGAGGCGGCCGACACCATTCGTCGGCTCGCTGCCGAGATCGTGCGTGAGTGTCGCGCCGATCCAGAACGCGATGCCCCGCTGGTGCAAGCACTGATCGCGGCGCGCGATCCCGATACCGGACAGCCATTGTCCGACGATGAGATTCGCGATGAGCTGGTGATTTTCCTCTTCGCCGGGCATGACACCACGGCCACGACGCTCACGTATGCGCTGTGGCAGCTAGGGCGCAATCCCGACATTCAGGATCGGGTGGCGCAGGAAGTTTCCGGTCTCGGAGATCGGTTACTGACTCCTGGGGATGTTGAGCAGCTCGGATACACAGTCCAGGTGCTGCGAGAAGCGCTGCGCCTTTGCCCGCCCGGGCCGACAGGCACGCGCATGGCGATTGAGGACGTAGAGGTCGCCGGTTATCGCGTCGAAGCGGGAACCATGTTGGTGTTCGGGCGTATGTCGGTTCAGCGGGACCCGGCGCTGTGGGAGGACCCACTGCGGTTTGATCCCGAGCGATTCCGCCCAGAGGCCATGAAGGGCCGAGATCGTTGGCAGTACGTGCCTTTCGGCGGCGGACCACGATCGTGTATCGGTGATCACTTCGCCATGCTGGAGGCCACGTTGGCGCTGGGCACGATCATCCGGCATGTGCGGTTGACGTCACTGGAGGACGATTTCCCGCTCGCCGTGCCGTTCACGATGGTCCCAGGAGGTCCGATCCCGGCGCGGGTCGCAATGCGTTAGTCGTGCGCCGTTTCGGCTTTGAATTGGCCGTGGCGGATCATCGCGGTGACAGATGCGTCCCAGCGTTGCAGCTCGGAGGGTGTGGAGAACGCGCCGTCGATGTGGCGCGCGATGTGTGAGCGCAGCATGATCGGGCCCAGGCGCAGCATCAACGGGTTCAGTGCGGCCCAATCTGGATCGAGATCAGGCCTAGTGAGTCCTGCTTCGGCGAAGTTGTCGCGTTGTCTGGCGCTGATCTTGAGCAGCCCGTCGAAAATGACGGCTCCGATGTTGTTGCCTTCGATGAGTGCGTGGCCCACATAGTCGACGACCTCGGGGTGATCGTGGATGAGCTTGGAGAATCGCCCGCCGAGTGAGTGGAAGTTGTCGGTCGCTGGCGCTGGCACCGGTAGCGGGTTCGATTCCAGAGCTTCACCGAACACACGCAGCACGTAGTTGTCGACGGCGGCGACTAGGCCGGCCTTGTTGCCGAAGTGGTGCTGTACGAGGCCGTGTGTTACCCCCGCGGCTTCAGCGATAGCGCGCATCGTGGTTGCGCTGATGCCCTGAGCTGCGAAGCAGCGAATTGCAGCGTCACGGATCCGGTCTTGGGTGGACAACTGGACCGCCGGCGGCTGCTGGAGGAAAACAGGGCCGTCCATAGCGGTCGACAATACAGCGCGATCGGGAAACCATACAGACGGCTCGCAAAACTGGCCATCTGGCCTATCGCGCTATACAGTTGGCCAATGCCGCTCTACACTCACTCGTGTCGAAACGGCTGTCGGCCAACGAATCGGTGGACGCGGGGCCCTGGCCCCGCCGAGGGGTCACCGATTCGTAGCCGAGACCCAGGCGGCACTGAGCAGACGGGATGACGCATTGCCGAACATCACCTACCCCGCACCGGCGGGCACCTTGCCGGCATATCTGGCCGCGCCGGCCGAGGACGGTCCCTGGCCTGGCGTCGTGGTCGTCCAAGACGTCCGCGGGATGACCACCGATCTGCGGCGAGTCAGCGATCGGCTGGCTAGCAGGGGGTATCTGGCTCTGGCGCCGGATCTCTATGGGCGAGGCTTCAAGCCCAGGTGCATGATCGCCACCATCCGGGCGCACTTCGCCGACGCGGGCGACGCCTACGACGACATCGTGGCGGCCCGCAACTACCTGCTCGACGACCCGCGTTGCAGCGGCCGGATTGGTTTGGTCGGGTTCTGCATGGGCGCTGGCTTCGTGCTGCAGCTGTCCCCCCGGGGCCTGTTCGACGCTGCCGCGCCGCAATACGGGTTGGCTCCCAAGGCCATTGATGCGCTGGTGCGGTCATGCCCCATCGTGGCCAGCTATGGCGCCAAAGACCGCATCGTCAAACACGGCTCAGCCGACGCGCTGGAGTCCGTTCTCGCCAAGGGCGGCGTCGATCGAGACATCAAGGAATACCCCAACGTGGGGCACAGCTTTATGAACGAGTTTGGCTTTCCGGCCCCGTTCACCATCATCGAAGCCCTTGCTGGAATGGCATATTCGGAGTCCGAGGCCGAGGACGCCTGGGCGCGCATCTTTAGCTTTTTCCAAAAGCATCTGAGCCAAACACCGGATCTCACCGGGCTTTCCGAGTGCGGGGAGGTCGATGATGGGCCAGCCAACTGAGCTCACGCTCAGCCCATCGGCGACCCGCGCTGTGGTCGATGAATCATCGTGTGTTGCACAAGAAGACCGGTTCGGCCCCGTCGACGAAAGGCGCACAGTGACGAAGGTGGGCGGACCTCGCTACCGGCCGTGGTTGGAAGTTGCGGCGCCCAGTGACTACCTCGAAAATATCGCGAACTCGGCAACGGGCCGGAGCTACAAGGCCTATGCGAAGTCCCTGCTCAATATCGAACGCGGGACCGTGATCGCCGACCTGGGGTGCGGCGCTGGGGTGGATCTTCCCGCCTATGCCGAAGCCGCCGGCCCCACTGGGCAAGTGATCGGCATCGACCACGACCACGCGCTCTTGGGTCATGCCCGGAAGAACTCCGCTCATCTGCCCACGGTGTCCATCACCGAGGCTGACATTCACTGTCTCCCACTGGAATCCGATTCCGTGGACCGCATCCACATCGACCGAGTACTTCAGCACGTGGACGTCCCCGCCGTGGTCCTGGCCGAAGCCGCACGGACTCTGCACCACGAGGGCCGGATCGTCTGCGTCGAGCCAGACTGGGCGACTCTGACCATCGATCACCGCGACGCGGCCCTGAGCCGCTCCTACACCCACCATGTCGTCGAGCAAGTCATCCGCAACGCCACCATCGGCAGAGCGTTGCCGAGGATGCTTGGCGACGCCGGGTTCACCGTGCACGCCATCGCACCGTTCACCGCGCACTGGACCGACGCGCTCGAAGCCGACAAAGTTCTCGGATTCCGAGACGTCTGCGAACACGCGGTCGCCGACGGCACTTTGCCCGCAGCGCAGACGCAGATCTGGATCAACGACCTCATGGCTGGCCCCCAGTTCTTCGCGTCGCTGTCGCTGTTCGTCGTCTCCGCGCACATCGAGAGCGCGTGACATGTCGATGCTGAAGACCGGCTTGCCGCCCTGATCCTGTCTGGGGCCAGATCGTCGGCCCGTCCGGCCGACACGATGAACGTTGAGCCTTGACACCGCATCCGTCTAGCCATAACTTAAGGGGTATAACACCCCGGAAGTTTGGGGAGTGCTTACCGGCACCGCACTCGCTGAAGGACCAGGCAAATCAGCTCCCACAAGGCTTTTGGAGTAACCGCCGATGACCACAACACCCACCAACCTCGCCCACCGGGACATTTATCCTGACGCTGTCGCCGTGGGCGAGATGTTCGTCGACCACACCTACCAGCGCGACGCCGACATGGCCCGCGTCCGCCGGATGGCCCAACAATGGGATCGCCGCTTGGCCGGCATGCTCGAAGTTTCCGATCGCGGGCCGCACGCCGTCCCCCGCTACGCCGTCATCGACGGCCAGCACCGCTACGAAGCCGCCAAACTGCACGACCGCGCCGCCGTGGTCGTCGCCCAGGTCCATACCGGCCTGACCGTCGCTGACGAGGCGATCCTGTTCGACAAGCTCAACCGGCAGCGCAAGCAGCCCAACCGCTGGGACAGCTGGCGCGCCCGCCGCGCCGCTGGTGACTCCATCGTCACCACCATCGAGACCATTGCCCGCCACCACGGTCTGACCGTGGATATGTCACCGACCGACGGATGCGTAGCCTGCACCGCTGCCCTGGAGAAGATCACCCGCCTCGGCGGCACCGCACTGCTGGACTCCACACTGCGACTCATCGCTGCGGTGTGGAGCGGACAACGCGATTCGCTCGACGCCCCGATCGTCGGAGGCCTGGCCCTCATCCTGCATCACCTCGCCAGCGACATCGACCACGAACGACTCACCGCCGCTCTGCTCGACGTCCAGCCCCACCAAATCAAATCCAAGGTCAACAACATCGCCGAGCTGACCCACGGCACCAAACCGACTCTGACCGCCCTCGCGATCATCGCGTTCTACAACAAGCGAGGCGGCCGCAGGATCGAGGTCACCACTCGCTCGTTCGGTGGGGGATCGGTCAACGCGCGATCCACACGACATAGCGCCGCTCAGCCCCAATCCGACGCGCTACGCGCCCAATCGAGATCGTATGAGGGTGCGCCGCAGTTTCTGCCGCCCCAGGCCCTACCACCGGTGCCGACCTATACCGACGCTCAAGCTGAGGCCGTTGACGCCATGGGCGATCAGCCGGAGGCCGACGTCGCGGCCGCGCTCGGTCTTAGCGCTCGCACTGTGCGGCGTATCCGCGCCGACCTCGGCCTGGGAGTCTCCGCATGACCGCCACCACGTCAGCGTGCGCGTACCGGACACGGTCGGTCATCACAACCGACGGGGTGCGCCTAGCGTGCCGCGACTACGGCCGGGGCGACGCCGAGCACACCGTGATCCTGCTGCACGGTTTCTGCCTGGATCAGTCCACCTGGACCCTGCAGGTCCGCGAGCTGACCCGCCAGTGGGGACGGCGACTGCGGATCATCAGCTTCGACTACCGCGGCCACGGCCAATCCAGCCCGGCTTGCACCCACACGTACACCATCGGTCAACTCGCTCAGGACCTCAGCTACGTGCTCACCGCGCTCGACGTGACCTCACCAGTCACGCTGGCCGGTCACAGTATGGGCGGTATGGCGGCCTTGACCTATCTTTCGTTGGCGCAGCGGCCTATTGAGCCAGTCGGCCTGGTCCTGGTGGCCAGTGCTGCCGGCCGACTCGCTCAGCGCGGCATCGGCCGCCTGCTGGCCATCCCGGGCCTGGGAGGGCTGGCTGGGCTTGTCGAGCACCTGCCGCACCACGCCGCCCAGGACATCGTGCGTGCACTGGCGCTGCCCGCCGGACACGCACTGACTCACTTGGTCGGCCTCACCGGCAGCGAGCGTGCGGCCTTCAGCCGCACCGCCGCCGGTGCGCTCACACGCACCACCATCGCGGCCGCGATCGGATTCCTACCTAGCCTGCGCACCTACGACCAACGCGCCACCCTCGCAAACATCGCCGCGCACACCACCGTGATCAGTGGCGGAAAAGACCTCGTCACCCCCTCGGCGCACGCCGCGGAACTGGTGGTCGGTATCGCCGGCTCTATCCACGTGCACCAAGCCCACGCCGGCCACATGCTCTTGCACGACGCAGCCGCGGCGGTGACCGACGCCATCTCCCACACGATCGCGAGCGCGGCCGCCGCTGCGCCGGTGGCCAGGTGATCGCAGATGCTTACCGCACACAGCCACCCACAGCGACCCGCCCGGAAGGAGACATCGCATGGTGATGGCCCGGAGCATCCGGGCACGCCTCTACCATTCGTGCATGGCCGGCGACGACCTCAGCGAGAAGTACCTGACCCTTCCGCAGATCGCCGACCGCAACCACTGGTCGCTCAAGACCGCGCGCAACCGGCAGCACGAAGCCAACCGTCGTCGTCGCGAAGGCCAATCGCGTCCCGGCGATCTACCCGAGCCGGATCACTACATCGGCCGCACACCGCTGTGGCTCGTGCAAACGATCGAAGCCTGGGAAAAGCAGCGCCCTGGCCGCGGGGCCGGGGGAGGACCGAAGCCGCGCCGCTAGCGCTCGCTCACCCGGTCCACGCGCCGCCGTAGCGGCTGCCGGTAGGCGTCATTTCTGATCTGCGAATTATCTGCACACGATCAGGGCTTGGCAAGGTCGTCTACAAATTTTCTCGCCACGCGCTCCAATAAGGTCCGCGCTATCGCGCGGGCAGTCCTCATAACAGCAAGTCGCTTATTTCGCGGCGAGATAATTTGCTGTCTCTCTTGCCGAGCCCTGTTCGTGTTCGCAGGGATCGCATGTATCAGGAAATGCCACACAACTAAATAGCGCTGAAAAGCCTTTGTAGACCTGTAAAAAGTCCGCTGAGCAGCATGTTTGCACTGTGAAAGGAGTGAACAATGGCGCTAATTCGTCATCGAATGAAATCAGAAAAAGGTTGCTAAAGCCGTTTGCTGAGATAGAATAAATGCACAGGTGAAATACCGCACACGAAACGGATGAAGGTCATGACAGTAACGGTTTACACCAAGCCCGGATGTGTTCAATGCCAGGCCACTTTCAAGGCACTCGATAAAGCCGGAATTGAATATTCGTTTATCGACGTCACAACCGACGAACAAGCCCGCGACTACGTGCAGTCGCTCGGCTATCTGGCCGCGCCCGTCGTGGTCGCCGGCAAAGACCACTGGTCCGGGTTCCGGCCAGATCGCATAGGCCGGCTCGCCAGCCTCCCCGCCTGAGCGACCACACAGATCTCCGCAGCACGGCCGGCGTGTGTAACCGCCGCCGCGCCCCGCCGCGCCCCGAACACTTCATGAAAGGCCACCAACATGAGCATCCCGCAGCGCATCTGGCCCATCCAATCCACCGCCACCGAAGTGGGCCACCACCTCGTCACCGGCTACATCGCCTTGACCTGCGCCGCCATCGAGGCCGAGCACCTGGTCAAGCTCAGCCCCCGTTACCGCGGCGCCGTCGGCTGGGATCTGCAAACCGCCATCCTCGATGCCTCCACCGCCATCGAAAACGCCGTCTGCGTCCACGATCTGGCCCGCTACTCCAAGTTCTGGGGCCATCCCCGCGACACCACCGAGGCCGACCACGCCCGCGCCGCACTGAGCGAAAACACCGCCACCACCACCAAACGCCTCGTCGCCGACCTCACCAACGCCTTCAGCGCCCTCACCGCCGCGGCCCGGCATGCCGAAGTTCTCATTGCCGCCGACCACTACTACGGCCACAGCGCCGGCTACATCGGTGGACTGGGCTGGGATCTCGAAACCGCCGTCGACGACGCAGTGATCGCCATCCGCGACGCCATGCGCACCGGCACCCTCTCCGAGGTCAACCCGACGTTCTGGAAGCCGCAACTATGACCACCCCCACCGCCAACACCCTTGCGCCGGAGGAGTTTCCGTTCATGTGGGAGCCCGAGGACCAGCTCATCGGAGCCCTACTGCACCTGCGTTCCTCCGCCGCCGCCGACATCATTGCCTTGGTCCCCGCGGCAGCTGTCCAGCACCCTGTGGCTCGCTGGGCCTACGAATTGATTACCACCCTTGTCCAGGCCGGCGACGACCCAGACCCCACCGTGGTGCTCACCGCCGCCCGCCGTCAACCACCCGCGTGCGACAACAACGCACCGGCGGAGCTCACCACCACGGCGCTGCGGCCCAACGTCTACGGCGACCTTGGCACTTACCTGGCCAACGCCTACACCAACACTCACAACATCGCCCAGGTTCGCGACTACGCACGCACCGTCCTCGATGACCACTTCCGCCGCACCGCCGGCGCCTGGGGAGCCCGCCTGCAAGCGCTCGCCGACGCCTACGCCGACCGCGAAGAGATCACCGCCGCCATAACCGAACTCATGCGCGGCGAACTGCGCGACCTCTGGCTACGCGCCGAACGCGCCACCAAACCCGAACCCGTCGAGCAGGAAGCAACCACCGTGACGACGATCCCCGCCGTCTGGCAGTACCCGCTCACCGCCGAGCAGTACAAGGCCCTCATCGACTGCAAATACCAGGCCACCACCCAAGGCTGGGCGCTGCTCGACAACCACGGTCGGGTGCGCGCCTGGCACTGGCAAGTCCCCGGCGACGCGCACTGGGCCACAGCCCAGACCGCGCTACGGGCCTTCCTGCCCGACACCAAACATCGCGGCTGGCGCACCCGCACCGGCTGGACCATCCAGGCCGACGACGGCGAACTACTCAATTCCTTTCTGTCCCAAGCTAAACCACTCGACCCAGGCGGTGACAATGACCATGTGCGCGACTAGCCCCAACGAACCAATCAGCATCGGGGCACGCCCCGAACTCACCCACAAACTCAGCGACACCGCTCGAAGAGCCATCTACCACCTGCACGAGCAGCTCGCCGAATACGGCCCTCCCGACTGCCAGATCAACGCTGCTGACTTCACCCGGATCGAGATAACCGTCTCCTACGTCGTCAAAAAGAGAATTGACCCCGCTACGGCCTACACAGCCGTCGACGGCAAGGCCGTCCCCATTCACGAACCGCTCACCAAAGTCCTCAAGTGGTGCCAGGACTGCCCTGTACGCGAGGCGTGCCTGGCCGCGATGAGCGAGCTCAACTACACCGGCATCGCCGGGGGCGTGATCCTCAAAAAAGGCGAACCCTACGACTACGCCAAAGCCCGCCCCAAGCGCGGTAACAACGCCGACACCGAAAGCGAGACCTCCGATGGCCTTTGGTAAATACGCCCTCGCTCTGCTGGCCGCGGTCACCATCACCCCGGTCCTCACAGCATCCACCGCGGCCGCGGCGAGCCTGTCGGTCGCCGCCCCGGGCATCCCGATCTACCAGGACGTCGAGGGCACCAGTACCCGCTGCACCCTGGGCTACACCGCACGCAACGCCGAAGGCGACCGCCTGGCCGTCACCGCCGGTCACTGCGGAACCGTCGGCCAGACCGTCTACGACAACGCCGACCGACCCATCGGCACCTATATCGCCGTGCAACCCGACGATGTCGAGAACCGCACCTACGGTTACAGCCTCATCCGGATCCTGCCCGACGTCGCACTGTCGGCGTGGATCACCCCCTCCCTGGCCATCGAGCGCCACGCCCAGGCCCACCCCGGCGACACAGTGTGCCTGTTCGGCACGACCAGTGGCCGCCGCTGCAGCACGGTCGAAACCGTCACTGTCACAGAGGGAACCATCACCGGCAACCTCTCGGCAGGTGGTGACTCCGGCGGCCCTGTCATACGGATGAGCGACCAGGCCCTCATCGGCATCGTCATCGGTCACAACAACGCCGAAACCTTGTTCGAACCCATCGCCCGCATCGTCACCGCCGCCGCCGCCCACGCCGACACCGGCACCGCATTCGGCCCCGTCGTCGACGACGACTACGCCACTCTGCGCCCCTAAAACCCACCACAAGGAGAACCGAACTCTCATGAGCATCACCGCCGGCAGCACCGTCACCGAGCTGCGCGCGCACACCATCGCCCAAGACGCCGTCGACTGGATCGACACCCACCGCGACACCTGGCTCTACGCCCACGACACCGACCCCGGCGTCCGATATCCACTCACCGTGCTCAACGTCGCCCGGGCCGAATCGCGATTCTGGATCCGCGCCGGAGCCATCTTCGGCGAAGTAGCCGAGCTAGCAGCCGCCGGCCGAGACACCGAACGCCCCGCCCAAAGCGCCCTGGAAACCCTGCGCCGCCACGTGATCACCGTCGCCCAGCACTGCCCCCGACTGTCGGCGGACCTCGTCGTCGACGAGGTCACCCCGCACCTACCGACCGACACCACCCCCGATCAGAACGCCGCACTGATCTGGTGGAGCGCCCTGCTCATCTGGGCAGTCACCACCGCCTAGACCCCACGCCCAGCAGCCACGACCAGCAAGGAACCCCATGACCAGCGAAGGCCTCTACGCGAAATACCAGATCACCGCCGAACGTACCGACGGCAAACCCATCGGCCCGTACTTCATCCTCGAATACGCCACCGACCCGCACGCCCGCGCGGCACTGGCCACCTACGCCCAATCATGCGGCGCCGAAAACCCCACCCTCGCAAGCTATCTGCATGCCGAACTCGCCAGAACCGCCCCGACCACCACTGCCTACGACCATCACATCACCATCACCGACAACGGGGTCGCCTTTTCCTGCGCCGCCCCGGTCGGCCAGCAATGCCGGCTCATCTGTGCCCGCGAATGCGAGGACTACCACCGCCCCGACTGCGACCGGACCACCAAGGACAGCGGAGACTGCGGGGCCCTGATCTACCTGGATCCCGCCGACCCCGCCGACACCTACATCGGCTGCACCGAACCCCACCACTGGCGCAGCGGCCCCATCAGCATCGGATGGGACGGTTTCTACGAGACCTGGTTATGGCGATACCCCGGCGAAGATCGCCAACTACCCAGGTTCGCCCGGCAACGATAGCGCCGGGTAAAGCGCGAAAGAGAGCCGACAATGGGAAGCTACGAAACCGAGCTGGCGCGCAAGTCGGCATGGCGCAAGATCCACACCACATGCCCATGCGGCCGCGAAGTGTATGGCAACGGCAAATCTCACCAACGAAACTGTCACACGCATCTGCAAGTCAACGGCTGGCCGCTCGACGACCAGATGGTCCAGGCCGTCATCGACGAATACCACGGCCGTGACCCCGTAGCGCGCATCCGCGCCGCCGAGATGGAGCTCGGTCGCATCTACTTGGAACGCCGGGCCCGCGGCGACAAGACATCGCTGCCCTGGAAGCAATACCGCGACACAGTCTGGGCTGCCACCGAGAACCCAACCCCCTGACGGAACTCGTTGACCGACATGAGAAAACTCAGCGACGTGATCGCCGCCTCCCCGAAGGTGCCCGCATTTTCCAACGGCACCGACGGATACGACTGGATGTCACGCTGGTGCGACCGCTGCCGTCACCCTGTCGAAATCGCCTGGCAGAACTACAACATCGGCAAACGTAAGACCCAGATGAAAGGCTACGAAGGTGGGTGTCCGCTGCTGATGGCCGCGATGACCGGAGACGTCACACCCACCGAGTGGCTCCCGCAAGACGAAGGCCCAGACCGCTACCACTGCATCGAATTTCGCGGCCCCGACGACGGACGCCAACCACCACGGCCCAAACCCGAGCCACCCGGTATGGAGGGCCTGTTCGAACGGCCCCAGCGCGGCATCCGAACACTCAAACAGCCGGCGTCCCAACCATGGCCGACCTTCATGATGACGGCGAGATTCAGCGATCGGTAACAACGCGCTACCGGCAGATCCGGTAGTGGCCGGCGCGCCCCGCGCGTCCGGCGACGGCCACCCTGCGGGCGGCCCCTGGGTTGGGTAGCCACTCACCTTTATCCGTCAGCAGGTCGCCAAGCGTAATCGTGCTGTCCGCCCTCGGTAAAGCCGTCGCCAGCGGGGTGGTGTCGGCGGCGGAGGACCTTTTCGGCCCAATGCAAGCGAGCTTCTTCGGCGCTCGCGCGGGCCGAAAACCCGCCGACACCGCCCCGCGCGCCGGCTTGACCATTGACGGCCATCCCGATTGATCGCTCCCCAACGCTGACCGCCCGGGTCAGCACGCACCGAAAGGGGAACGTCATGTCCATCCACGCCGCAATCATCACCACCGACTGCATCGCCACTATCGCCGAGCCGCTGGACTGCCTGCTCGACGCGATGCTCGACGCGCAAAACCGAGTCGGCCAGATCACTTGGACCACCATCGCTTTCGACAGCGCCTACGGCACCTACCGCGACAGCGCCGACCACGAAGCGCCGATCACCGTCGTCGACACCAGCGCCACCAACGAACTGCACGAGCTCGTCCGCACCTGGGTCCATCCCTAACCCCCACACCACCAGCTCGGCCTGGCCCACAGCACCAAGGGTCAGGCCGAGCCCCTTGTGCCATCTTCCGGTTGAGTGGTGGCCGGCGCGCCGGGCGTGGCCCGGCGATGGCCCCCCTGCGGGTGGCCCGTGGGTTGGGTAGCCACTCACCTTTATCCGTCAGCAGGTCGCCAAGGGTAATCGGGTTGTCCTGGCGAGTTCCAACGCACGGTTGCGGGGTGCCGCCGCCGGCGGAGGACCTTTTCGGCCCTATGCAAGCGAGCTTCTTCGGCGCTCGCGCGGGCCGAAAACCCGCCGACGCCACCCCGCCCGCACGTACGGCCCTCGCCGGTCCAACCCGATTGATCGCTCCCCAACGCTGACCGCCCGGGTCAGCACACACCGAAAGGGAGCCTCATGGAAATCGACTTCGCACTTGCTTGGACCTTCGTCGACGCGATCGACGGGAAGCCCCGCCAAATGCGCTTCGCCTACGAACCCGGAAGCCAGCGTGGACAACTCGTCGCCGCCGTCGCCTGCGCCACCCGCACCGACAATCACGACACCATCGCCATCAGCCGCACAGGAGTCGCCTACACCGACATCGAACACGCCCTCACCGGCTGGCAAGACTGGGCAACCATCGCACCAGGACTAGTCAGCCTCACCGCCATCCGCCAGCGCATCACCAGCGCGGGCCTGGCCTGACCACCACCGCACAGCCGGTCCCCGCGCCCAGCACCCGGGGATCGGTTGCGTGCAGTGTGATCCGGCATCGCATGTGCCGGCGGGGGCGTGGCCGGCGCGCCACGCGCGGCCGGTGATGGCCACCCTGCGGGCGGCCCCTGGGTTGGGTAGCCACTCACCATTGTTTGCCGTCAGCGTGCTCCCAGTGTGACCGACAGGGACCCGTCGCCGTCAAGCCTCGTCCACGCGGGCTTCACCGGCCGAATGACATTTGCCGCCCTATCAGCTCGCTCCCGCTCGCGGGCGACAAATCCGGTTCACCCCGCAAGGACTTTCCGGCTTGAGCAGCGCCACCCTGCCGGTCCCACTGTCCACACGCCAACCGGCGCACGAAGTCTGACTCGAACGGAGAAAAAACCATGACTGCATTCGTTGTCCACGTCGAGCACATCCACGTCCTGCTCTGGGCAGGCCTGCGCGATCCGCGCCTGGGAGCGCTGCGGTGGAACACCGCGACCGTCGCCGGCGAGCTACAGCCGGAGACCGCGAGCACGGTCGGGCAGATGCTGCTCGACGAGAACATCGCATCGGTTGCGCACCTGCACAACGAGCCGCCCGCACCGGAGATCTACAAGTACCGGCCCCCGGCCCAGCGCGGCTGGACCAACGTCGAGCTGCTCAACGCGCTGCACTGCTACCGCTACCAATCCTGCGAGCACCCCGACTGGGAGGGCAGCGAAGCGCAAGCCTTCACCGAAGCGCTTGAAGCCCGGTTGATTCACCGCCTCCCCGGATACAGCTCCGGGCCCTGGGCGATCACACCCAGCAGCGTCCCATCCGCGGCGCGCACTCGCGGCGCCTAGCTCTGCGCACCGGGCCCGGTCATCTCCACACACGCGGATGACCGGGCCCCCCTTTTCGTGCCCCACAACATCTCTCACGAAAGGTTCCATCCCGATGACACACCAGCAGCACACCGAACCGATGACGATCGGCGAGTACCTCACCCACCTCCAGCAGCGCTACAACGCCGGCCCCACGCCCGAACCGATGAGCCTCGATCGGTATATGGCTGTCCTGCAAGAACGCGCCGACGAATACATGGCGTTGCAGCCGCCGCCCACGTACACCACACGGATCCCACTGCCGCCCCTGCTGGAGTGGTTCGTCCTGGCCACCGACGAGCAGTTCGTGCAGCTGCCCACTCCCACACCGAAATCGGCGCCGCAGCCGCGGCGCTACCGCAGCAGCGCCGACCTTCGCGCACACCGCGATCATGCTCGGCGGTGGCCAGCACGATCCCGCCGCCGCCAGCATCGCAACACCCGTCCGGTGGAAGAAACTCGATCGCGACATCGACACGGTCGCCAAGCTCACCGCGCGCATCGAGCGGCTCGACGCGAAGATCCTCTCCGCGCAAGCGCGTGAGCAACGCCAGCAGATCCGCTGACATTAATTCCCGCCGCGGGCCGGTGGTTTCGGTGCGAGTCGCCGGCCCATGCAGTGTGATCCGGTGGTGCGCGGCCGTCGGCCCGGTGGTGGCCGGCGCGCCAGGCGCGGCCGGGGATGGCCCCCCTGCGGGCGGCCCCTGGGTTGGGTAGCCACTCACCAAACCAGTCAGCAGGTCGCCAAGCGTAATCGTGCTGTCCGCCATCGCTCAAGCAGTCGGTTGCGGGTGCCGTCGCCGGCGGAGGACATTTCCGGCCCTATGCCAGCGAGCTTCTTCGGCGCTCGCGCGGGCCGAAAATCCGCCGACGTCACCCCGCCCGCCGGCTTGCCCGCCGTCGGCCATCCCGATTGATCGCTCCCCAACGCTGACCCCACCCGGGTCAGCACAGACAGAAGGGGAACCCATGAGCACCACCGAAACGCTCGCACTCGCCCGCGCCGAGATCCACGACGCCGTCGCCGCATACGACGAACCACAGCGTCGCCACCAATGCGCGCACGCGGCACGTTCCTACGCCGCCACCGTGCTCCTGGCCGACGACGCCACCGACGCCCAGCGCCGCGACGCCCGCTGCTACCTCGACGACGCAGTCGCGATGCTCACCACCACCTAGGCCCGCGCGCCCGGCCGGTCACCCCGCGCCAACCGGGGCCCGGCCGGGCAGCACAACCACCAATCCTGCACACCGAACGGAGCACGACATGACCGAGCAACCCATGGAACTTTGGGAACAATGGGTGACATCCACCGTGCACCCCATCCAAGGATTCAAACGCGGCGCCAAAGTCTTCACCCGAGATGGCCAGCGGTGGATCACCTACCCCGACATTCTGCGCGGCAAAAACGTCACCATCGAGATGCCGGCCAACGCGCCCACCCGAAAATGCGACCAAGGCCGCCATGAGCACTGCCCGCATCGCCTCGGCCAGCCCGCCGAGGGCGGTGTCCAGATCGTCGCACGCTACTACCAAGTGTTCGTCTGGCGCTGCGGATGCACATGTCACCGCGATCCACAGCGCATCGGCTGGCTCTTCTAACCCCAGCCACCACACCCGCCCGGCCCCCGCCACACCGGGGGTCGGGCGGGGCCATCTCGTTCGCGCTGTGCGCGTGAGTGTTCCGGTTGAGTGGTGGCCGGCGCGCCGGGCGCGGCCGGCGATGGCCACCCTGCGGGTGGCCCGTGGGTTGGGTAGCCACTCACCTTTATCCGTCAGCAGGTCGCCAAGGGTAATCGGGTTGTCCTGGCGAGTTCCAACGCACGGTTGCGGGGTGCCGCCGCCGGCGGAGGACCTTTTCGGCCCTATGCAAGCGAGCTTCTTCGGCGCTCGCGCGGGCCGAAAACCCGCCGACGCCACCCCGCCCGCACGTACGGCCCTCGCCGGTCCAACCCGATTGATCGCTCCCCTGTGCTGACCGCCCGGGTCAGCACACACCGAAAGGGGGACCATCATGTCCAAGGCCGAACCGTCACCCATCATCACCGCCACGGCGCAGTACCCCGCGCCCGCGGTGATCGCGCACACCTACGTGCGCCTGCACGGCGTCCAGACCGCGAACCTCACCGTGCACCACGCGCGCACCGACGCCGCGCGGGTCGCACTCAACTGGGGAGGCGGTGTACTCATGACCTTCTTCAACGCGCGCGCAGCGCAGGGCGTCCTCGAAGGGGTCGCCGCCGCACGCGCCACCCTCGTGTACCTGCCCACCGAGGTCCACCCGATGCAAGACGACCCGTACGAAGCCCCCACCGTGGCCATCGACTGGAAGCACCGGCCCCAGTACGCGGCCGTGTCGCGTAGCTCGGTCACACCCGACCAGCGGCGCACCGTCAAATGGACCGACATCTACATGGGACCGATTACTATCCAGGTCCTCGATCGGGCCGCGTACCACAGTGCCACTGCGATCCTGCGCGAAGCGCACCGCACCGCAGTCGCAGTGTGCCTCGATGGGCCCGAGCATGACGCGGACCCCACGCGCGATGATTACAGGCCGCCCCGGTAATCCACAGGCGCCCACCAGGGGCGGCACTTGTCCACAGGATGAGTGCTGCCCCTGGCGTTCACGCGCAACCGTTGAAAGGCTCATGCGTATGACACCGTGGACGCTGACCGTCACCACCCACGACCGGACACGCACCATCATGGGAACCGCCGACACCACACAGAAGGCGCGTCGCGAAATGTTCATCGCCACAGGCTCCTTGATGGAGCGCGGTGGCGATGAACGTCCGCGATACGAATTGTCGGTGGGCGAGCAGTTGGTTGCGATCATCCAGACGGGCGAGACAGCACGCGGCTTCCCCGATCATGTCGGTGCCGCGCGCATGCTCGATCAGATTGCCGGAGTTGACGATCAGGTCTTCGCAATGCACCACGGCCTCGGCAACTGAAACACCTCAACCCGCCGTGATCCTTGCGCATCACCCGCGCTTCGCTGCCGTTACGCCGGCTGGCCTTCGCTGACGCTCGGCGCCGGCGAAGCTTCACTTGAACCGCCGCTCGCCACGCTGCTCGTAGCCTTGGCCGCAGCCTTGCGAGACGCCGAGTCGCCTCGCACGCGCGCCGCTGAAGCCCGGCGCTTCGCAGCCTTCGGCTTCTCGCGCAGCGCCTCAATGTTGAGCGAGCCCGGCTCCGGCAAGTCCAGCTCAATCAGCTTGGCTTTCACGTGCGCCCGGCTCACCGCCTCGCTGTGCACCTCTACCAGCTCGTCGTACGCCTCGAGGAGCTTGCCCTTCAACGACTGCACTTCACCGAGCAGATTCGACACCCGCAAAATCTGATTGGTGTCCTGCTCGGCGGCACGCATGAAGGACTCAAAAATCTGGTCACGAGACAGAGGCGGAACGGAAACGTCGGTCATGGCAGTGATCCTCACACCGCCTCACATCGAACGCCACCAGCAACACCATTCTTCCTTTGCTGATCGCTCTCCGTCGCTCTCAGCCCTTCCTATGACCCCTCCAGGCCACCCACCGTGCCTGTCGCCTTCCGAGCCGCCAGCCGTCCTGATAGCCTTGCCCCTATAAACGCCTAGGACAGTAGCACAAAATGTGCTAACCGCCTTCGGGCCTGGTCAGCGCCTCGCGCGGGCCAGCGGGCCGGGTTGGTCGAAAGGGACAGGAACCGATGGTCGATCAATCGCCTGCGGCGATGAGCAGATCGGCCTGGGTTGTCACCGCGTGCGGGCTGACGGCTGCAGCGATCGGACCGGGCGCCGATCGTCTGCGCGGTCTGTTCCCGACCACCAGGAACGGCGATACCGCTGGGGGCCGATCGTGATCCGGATCGCGAAGATGGGTGAGTGGTCGGTTCAGTACTACGAGTCAACCGCGGTGCGCGGCAACGAGTATGGCGGCGGGTTGAGCGAGTACTACTCCGAGCGTGACACGCGGGAGCCCATCGTCCTGGTGGCCGGTGACCGTGAGTTCGCGGCCGAGGCGATGGGCGTCACGCATCGTGGCGGCATCAGCCAGGAGCATGTGACGCGCTGGTTTTCCGAAGGCATCTCACCGGCCGGACCAGGCGTGGGCAAGCCGCGGCCCGGCACGTGCGGCTGGGACGTTCTGGTGGCCGTGCCCAAGAGTGTGTCGCTGACCAGTGCGCTGGCCAAGGACCCAGTGGTCGGCACAATCGTCACCACAGCGATTCGCGAAGCGACCGAGGATGCGTTGCTGGGGTACATGTACAAGCACGCTGGCTACACACGGGTGTCCAACCCTCAGGACAAGTCCAAGAAGGACATGCAGCGTCTTCCCGCGCTGCCGTTCATCGCCTATTTCCATCACACCGCGCGGCCGTTGTCGGACGGCACATGTGATCCGCACATGCACGTGCACTGCCTGCTGCCCGGCAAGGTGGCCCGCGCTGACGGCCGCATGGTCACCATCGACTCGGAGTCGATGTACCACGAAGCCAAAGCGGCCGGCATGATCTTCCAGAAGTCGTTGCGCGACCGGCTGTCCGCCGCACTCGGTATCGAGTGGGATGAGGTCGACCCGCACACCGGCATCGCCGAAATCAAAGGGTTCAGCCGCGCGGTCATCACCGAGTGGTCGCGTCGGCAGACCGCACTGATGGAGTGGGCTCAGGAAAACCTCGGCGAGTATTCGCGACGGATGGCCGACGCCGAACACAGCGACGCCGCTGACCAAGAGAAGCGTGGGTGGGCCAAAGGCGAACGTGAGTGGCTCGACACCGCCCAGCGGGCCACCCGGCAGAAGAAACTCGAGTCGCTGCATTACGACGAGCTGCGTGAGAGGTGGCAGCAGGACCCGCGCGCGGCATCGTTGAGTGTCGAAGATTTCCTTGGAGTCGTGGCGGCGGCCGCGGCGAAAGAAGGCCCGGGGGAGCGGCCGACCGCGGCGCAAGTGTTCGAACTCCTTGGCACCGTGAAGAATGCGTGGACGCGGGCCGATGTTGTGGAGGCAGTGGCGGGACTGTGGGGTCCGGGCCGCGGGGTCGAGGTGATCCCGGTCGACGAAATCGAAGCAGCGGTTGACGGCATCTTGGAGGAAGGCTGCTTCCAGATCGTCGAGGACCGCCAGTCCTGGCATCGCGAAGGGCACTTGCGCTACACCGACATGATCACGCTGCAACGCGAAGCGGAGATCCTGGAGCTCTGCAAGGCCACCTCGCGCGAGTTCACCGTCAACGTGCGCCAAGAGTGGTTCGCCGCCAAAGGTTTGAAGTTCGGCGCCGAGAAGGCGATGACCGAACTCGCCGTGTCGAGTCACTTCATCAATGTGTTGGAGGCGCCGGCGGGTACCGGCAAGACCACCTCCCTCAAAGCGTTCAAAGAACGCGCGGAGTCGCAAGGGAAACGCATCGTCGTCATGTCGGCGGCACGCAAGGCGCTCACCGAGGCCCACGAGAAAGAGGCGGGCCACGAGTTCTACACGATCGCCGCGGTGCGCAACCGCATCGCCAAAGACCGCATCGACTGGGACCACAAGACCGTTGTCGTGGTCGACGAGGCGGCGACGGCCGGTGACCGCGACTTGTACGAGATCATCAAGCAGGCCGCCGCCACGCACTCCAAGGTGATCCTCATCGGAGACTCGCATCAGTTGCAACCGGTGCAGGCTGGCGGCGGCATGTTCCGCGACCTGTCGGAGAACCTTCCATGGACACAAGGGTTTACCCATGTGTGGCGCCAGGTCGACCCCGAAGAGAAAGCGATGACACTGGCGTTGCGCGACGCCAAGACCGAATCGCAGATCCGCAAGGTCGCCCACTGGTACGCGACACACGACAGGTTGCGCGCCGGCGACGAACTGTCGATGGCCGACCAATTGGTGCGTGACTACTTCGATGCGGTCGCCGACGGCCAGGACGTGATGGCTATCGCCGATCAGTGGGAGCGGGCCGACTCACTGAACCTGCGCATCCAGCGCATCAACAACATCGCGTTGGAAAACCAGCTCGGCTACGAGCTGGAGCGCGTGCCCATCTCCCGGGAGCAGCAAGCCATCTGGGGCGACATCATCATGACGCGGATGAACAACTACGACATCGAGGTCACTGCCGACCCGAAGGTCGCCGCAATCAGCGGTGAACCAGCGATCGTCACCAACGCGCACCGGTGGCGGGTGGTGGGTGTCAACGAGCGCGACGGTTCGATCACCGCGCAGCGACTCAACGACAATGCCCGCGCGGTCCTGCCGGCCGCCTACGTCAAAGAGCATGTGGTGCTCGGGTATGTCGGCACCATCCACGCCGCGCAGGGCGCGAACGCCGAAGTGGGTCTCCCGATCGGCGATCCCGACAACATCACCAAGTCGATGCTCTACCCGGCCATGACGCGCGGAACACACATGAACCGCATGTACATGACGATGAAGATTGCCGGCGAAGACGAACACCACCGCGAGCACACCGGCGAGGAACCACAGTCACGTATCGCCGAACCGATTGAAGCTCAACAGTTGTTCATGAAGATGCTCAAACGCGACGATCGCGAGCAGACCGCGTTGGCACAAGCCGAGGATGCGCTCAAGGGGCTTGCCGCCGGCGAGCGGCATGCTGATCATCTCGACGCGTTCGGCGGCATCCATCCCTACGTCGCGCAGCTCGGCCACACACGCGCGGAGATCTTCCACGCGCTGGCCGTCGAGGAGAACGAACTCAAGGCGCAGCGGGAACGCTACGAGCACAGTTCGCGGACCGCGCAGCAGAGGATGATCGAGCTGGCCGCCGAACGTGACCGCGTACACGAACGTGGCACTGAGCGGAACTACGACGATCGCGACGAAGGCCGCGAGATCAGCTGACACCGCCAAGCTTTCGCACGGCAGTCAATGATGACGACGCGTGTCCGTGTTGTTAGCTACCGTGTCGGCCATGACACGCAACAGCAAGATCTTCGGCAACTTCGTTCGAGACAGTCGTGAGCGCCGCGGCTGGGGCCACGAGCACGTATACGAAACGACCAGTGTCCCAGTGGAGACGCAAGACCACATCGAGCGCGGCGACCCGGGCGTCGAAGTCTCAGACACTTGGCTTCATGCCTACAACCATATCTTCGAGTGGCCGCACGGCTACGCCAGCGTACTGGCCGATATGGGGCGTCATCCCACGAAGACTGAAGCGCTACGTGGTAGCGACCGTGATGTCGAACTGTCCACGGCGCTGCGCTACTTCACGCCGCAAACCGACGACGTATGGAAGACGTTCAGCGGGCTCTACGACCGACAGCGGAGCTGGACCGCACCGCCGTTCGTGGGGTTCGATGTCATCACCGGTGACCCGGTCAGCCTGGAGGGGCCCACGCTGACCAATGTGTCCGTCGAGTTCCTTCATGCCATGATGCTGGCCCGCCACGGGCACACCTCCATCGACGTCAACGTGATGAGTTGGGTCGCAGCCCACACCATCACGACACACTACGGGGACGAGCATTACGCAGATGCTCCGTTGGGTCAGTTTGAGCTCTACACCACCGGCACTTTGATGGATCGGGAACACGGCAAGCGCATCGGCCTTGATCCGCTGATCGGTTTGAGGTCGCTGACGATGGCGAAAAGCTTGGCCGCCAGTCTGCTGGAGCTGCGGCCGGAAACACCGACCACCGTAATGCGTGCCGGGCTGACGTTCTTCGCGGCCGCATCGCTGGACGATCAGCCGTTGCAAACCCTGATTCAGCTCAAACGCGCCCAGCGGCAGGGCAGTTTGAGCCAGGCCGGCGAACAACGCATCAAGGACTTCTATGCGCACTGGGACGAGCATTTCCTGCCGCGGGATCTCGGATGGGAACTGGCCCAGCCGGATCCAGCCGCCGCTGATCTTCTCGCCGGACTTGTCAACGCCCGAGACGCACTAGTAGGAATGGACACCCACAGCACAAGTCGTGGGCTGCTCTCCAACAAGGTCGAGGTCGTCGGACCCGAAAAGTTGCTGGACCGTAGTGGCCCCGGCACCCGCTCAGCCATCTTGTACTACGACAGCTCCGTATCCCCAGAGCTGCCGGCTGCCTTGCAGCATGAGATGCCAACGGCGGCGTTGACGTTTTTCGCCGCAACCACTGACCGCCCCCGTCTCGGCGCTCAGCATCAATACATGTCCGGCGCCGAGCTGTTGTACCCGGTGTACTCGGTGGGGATCACCACCGAAAACGACTGTGACGTCATTGCCCAACACAGCAGCTACAACCTGTCGACGCTCACGCACTATCACGAGGGCCAAGCCATCTACTGCGACGGCGAAGGTGCCCGGCGAGTGTGGATCCCGCGGCTCTGATGGACGACAGGTGCGTGGCCGCGTGTAGGTAAGTGGAGTAAGAATCTCCGCACCTAACCTCCACACGCAAACGAACCGACACGATCGGGCCCTGCGAGTGCCCGGGGGCTACTCGTGCGCTGGACCAGGAGTGCTCAAGAATTCAACCGCTCGACCGGCGGCGGGCCTGCCGCCGAAGATGAAAGTGCCTCCCAAAGCTGCCAAAATTGTCCTCAGCAAACGGCGCGGCGACTATGATCGCCCGATCAGGCCGGTAGTTGGGCAGGGGGCTGTCACCATGGGTCAAGCCGCGGAGAAGGATCCCCAATCAGACGCCGTTTCGCAACAGAATGCGGCAGGCGACGATCCGGCTCTAGCTTCCGAGATACCGGATCCTCGCGAGACGAAGACCGAACACCTAGTTGCAAAGGTTGCCGAGCTAGCGGGCCTCGGTGAGGCTGAAGCCGGCGAGAACAATCACCTGTCGCAGACCATATCCACCTCACTTGGGATGGTTGCTGCAAGCCTGGGTGCTGGATTTGCAGCCGTATCAGGTGGTGCGGAGATAGCTGGCGTCCTGCTTGCGTTGGCGGGGGTCGTCGGATCGATCTTGCCGTTCATCGGGCGATTTATCGCCCGGCGTCGTCGCAAGCACTACACGAGCTCCTCCGATATCGAAGACCCGGTATTGCGTGAGCTGATTGAAGTCACGGCTGCTCAGCAACTGCTGATGTTGGGTCCGACGCAGGTTCAAACCGAACGTTTAGCGAGCGCAGCATGACGACAACGCCCGTCAATGGACCCGCTGTTACGACGCCCACTGGACCCGCTGGCGGCCCCCCATCTCCAGCTCCCCCGCCTCCCGGTGGAACGGTTGCGCCGCCGTCACCTCTCTCCGACCCACTGGCGAAGGCCGCCCAAGTGATTGACGCGGAACTTCGACGCAAGCCAGACAGAGTAATGAAACTTGAGACTAACGGCGGCGAGGCATTAGCAGTTGCCCAAGCAGACTTCCTCGCAGATGTAGGGAGAGACGCAATCGGGCTGGCACGAAGGGATCACCTGCAATGCGTAGAACGCATTCACATTGAACGCGCCGCACAGCGCTACGGTAGTGGTGCACGCGAAAGCAAAGCTGGCAGCGCCCTGAGCACTCTTGGCGGACTCGTTGCGGGCGCGGGACTCGGGGGAGGTTACAACCTCCTATTCGGTCCAGGCACACATACAACCGCCGAGACGACAACCATCCTCATTATCTGCATCCTCGGCTTCTCCCTTTTATTCGCCGGTATTACGCTGACCATGGTGGGACCTCGGTCATAGAACTCGCCTGTTTACATCGACTCGCAGTCTCATCGAGGCGCATGCGCAAGAGGCATTGTGTGCCGCGAGTGCTACGTCGAAATTCCCGGTGAGGGTTATCAATCGCATCGTAACTAAGGTGCGTTGGGGCGCTGCAGTTCGCTTGCAGATTGCGCAGATTCAGCACGGCTTCGACCGGTGACTTAGGGATACCACCAGTGTTGAAGTGTCCCGTCACCGCCGACGCCGAAGACGTCCAGGCGACCTGCCTGCCAAGAGACGGCGCTCAGCGCACCGTCCACACCGACGGGAATCCCACCAGGAGGACTCGGGAGGGGTTCGGGGTGTTTGCCGTTGCCCCACCCGTTGCCGTTGATGGCGCTAAGTGAAAGTGCTCAGTCTCGCTAATTGAAAGTGCCCAGTTGGCAGCGGTGGTTCGGCGTGTCGTCGGACTGCTTGTCGGGGTTCTGCTCATCGTCAGCGGAGTTGTGTTTCCGCTGATGAATGGGAGGGCCGTCGTTTGCTGTCGCTGGAGGGTGATGTGGAAGCGCATGCGCTTCGGGAGCAGGGTTGGTCGATATCGGCGATCGCTCGCCATCTCGGGATCAATCGCCGAACCGTTCGGGCCTATCTGGCTGGGGAACGAGTACCCGGGCAACGCCAACGCTCTGAACCGCTGGTGATCGATCCGTTCGTCGAGTACTGCCGGATCCGCCTGGCTGACGATCCGCACCTGTGGGCCTCAACCCTGTTCGACGAACTCGTCGAGCTAGGTTTTACCGGCTCGTATCCGTCGCTGACCCTGGCAATCCGAAACCTGGGGCTGCGACCGCATTGCGAGCCGTGTCAGTCGGTCAAGGGCCGCGACGTCGCGGTCATCGATCATCCGCCCGGGGTCGAGACTCAGTGGGACTGGGTCGAGCTGCCCGATCCACCAGCATCGTGGGCGGCTGACCGGCATGCCCACCTGCTGGTCGGGCGTTGGCCCATTCGAGCCGCTGGCGCGGGGCGCTGGCCCGGCCGAGGACTTCGCGCACGTCGTGGAAGCGATCGAGGCGGTCAGCATCCGGTTGGGTGGGGTCACCCAGCGGTGGCGGTTCGACCGGATGGCCACGGTATGTCATCCCGAATCGGGCCGGATCACCGCGGCGTTCGCCGGGGTGGCCAAACACTACGCTGTCGCCGTCGATGTGTGCCCGCCACGACGGGGCAACCGCAAGGGTGTGGTGGAGAAGTCCAATCACGCTGCCGCCCAACGCTGGTGGCGCACCGTCACCGACGACACCACGATCGAGCAAGCCCAGGCGTCGCTGGACCGGCTGTGCGTGAAGCTCGACGGGCGCCGCCGGCGCCGCGACGGGCAGGCCACCACCGTCGGCGCCCTGGCCGATGCCGAACCACTACGGTCACTGCCGACGGGTTCGTATCCGGCCGAGTTGACCGAACACCGCATCGTCACTCCACAAGCGTTGGTGTCCTGGCGGGCAATCAGTACTCGGTGCCGCCGGGGCTGGCCGGGCCACGGTGACCGTCACCCACCGCCTGGGCTCTGACACCGTGCAATTGACCACGGCATCGGGAGCCGTTGTTGCCGCGCACCGCCGCGCGGTCGACGGCAGCGGCGCGGTGGTGCGCGATGCCGGTCACGTCGTCGCGCTCGAACAGGCAGTGCTATCGGGTTCTCGACGGCCAGGCCTTGCACTCATAAGACCGGCGACCGCCCTCGGTGGCCGCCGTTGCCGAGGCCGCGCGGCTGCGTGGTGCCCGGCGAACGATCCCGCCCAGAAGGTAGTGATCGATCTGGCCGTCTATGCGGCGACCGCAGCACGGCTATCCGTTGTTCCCCAACACCATCCAACCGAACAGAACCAGGAGTAACCCCCTTGAGCAAAACCGTCCCACAGATGAGCGAAGCCGCCGA
The DNA here is from genome assembly GCF_002157835.1 of Mycobacterium dioxanotrophicus. Taxonomy (NCBI): domain Bacteria; kingdom Bacillati; phylum Actinomycetota; class Actinomycetes; order Mycobacteriales; family Mycobacteriaceae; genus Mycobacterium; species Mycobacterium dioxanotrophicus. The sequence goes on from NZ_CP020811.1 coordinate 83,692, forward strand.
TACCAACAACTCCGGGCACATCTGTCCTATCTGAAACTCGGCGACGCAGCCGAAGCGCTACCCCGCATCCTCGATGCCGCCCGCGCCGAAAACCTGTCCCTGACCGCCGCTTTGGAGCGGCTGTTGGAGATCGAGGTCAACGCCACCGAAGCCCGCCGGCTGACCTCACGGTTGCGGTTCGCCTGTCTGCCCGAACCCTGGACCATGGCCGATTTCGATTTCGCCGCCCAGCCCGGGGTCGACGCCAAACTGATCAACGACCTGGCCAGTCTGCGCTTCCTCGACGACGCGGCCAACGTGCTGTTCGTCGGCCCACCCGGGGTCGGCAAGACCATGCTGGCCGTCGCGTTGGCCCGCGGCGCGGTCGAGGCCGGCCACCGGGTGTATTTCACCACCGCCGCCGACCTGGCGGCCCGCTGCCACAAAGCCGCCCTGGAAGGCCGCTGGCACACCTGCATGCGGTTCTTCGCCGGACCGAAACTGTTGGTGATTGACGAACTTGGCTACCTTCCGCTGCCCGGCGATGGGCATCCGCGTTGTTCCAGGTGATCAACCAACGGTATCTGAAGTCGAGTACGATTCTGACAACCAATGTTGGGATCGCTGACTGGGCAACCGCTTTCGGAGACGCCACCGTCGCAGCCGCCATGTTGGACAGGCTACTGCACCGCGCCACCGTGGTCGGTATCGACGGACCCAGCTACCGGCTGCGCAACCACCAAGCCACCGCCGAAACGATGCGTAAGGCGGTCGCCGCCCATGTCAGCTGAGACCCGTTCCTGCCAAGCCTGCTGGACCGAATTCACCGCCACCACACCGACCAAGATCTACTGCTCAGACCGCTGCCGCAAACACGCCTGGGAGCAACGCAAACACAGCGACACCGCCGCCACCGTCACCGAGGCCCGGCCACCCGCCCCACAGCCGGCCGCCACCCGTTCCTGCCCGCATTGCGGCGAACCCATCACCATCGTCGCTTTGCTGACCACTCCAGAAGCTGCCCGCCCCAGCACCCCCGGCGACGGCACAATCGTTCCCCTGCAACGACGAACCTGCTAACCTTAGCCACTCAAGCCAACTGGGCAATTTCGCTTAGCATCTCTGGGCAGTCTTCTTTAGCGCCATCACCGTACCACCAGTGCTGAACTGTCGGCGTACCGGCGAAGACTTCCACCCGCGCGGCAGCGAAGATATCGAGCCGGCCGGGGCCCCACGAGACTGCACTCACTCCCGGCGTGTTTCCGGTGAACAATGTGCCGCCCAGGGCCTCGTTACCCCAACCGTTGTCGTACCACCAGTGCCAGAGATCGTCGCCGTCGGTCTTCACACTGAAAATGTCGAGACGGCCAGCCTGCCATGAGACGGCACTTATTGGAGCAGCTACAAGTGTCGGGCCGGGCAGAGTTTCGTCGCCCCAACCGTTGTCGTACCACCAGTGGTGAAGGCGACTGGTGTCGGCTTCGACGCCGAAGATGTCGAGTCGGCCGGCGCTCCAGGAGACGGCGCTCAGCGCACTACCTACCAGGCTGTGGCCGCTGCTGTTCAGAGTTTCGTTGCCCCAACCGTTGTCGTACCACCAGTGGTGAAGGTGGCCGGTGTCGGCTTCGACGCCGAAGATGTCGAGTCGGCCGGCGCTCCAGGAGACGGCGCTGAGCGCACTACCGACTAGTCGTACCGGATTGCCTTCTCGCGTGAACCCGGGCAGGGTCTCGTTGCCCCAACCGTTGTCGTACCACCAGTGGTGGAGGTGGCCGGTGTCGGCTTCGACGCCGAAGATGTCGAGCCGACCAGGACCCCAGGAGACAGCGCTCAGCGGACCGCCCGCCAGCTGTACTGGGCCACCATCTAGTTTCTGGCCGGGCAAGGTCTCGTTGCCCCAGCCGTTTTCGTACCACCAGTGGTGGAGGTGGCCGCTGTTGGCTTCGACACCGAAGATGTCGAGTCGGCCGGCGCTCCAGGAGGCGGCGCTGACTGCACGTTGATCTAAGTCTGTGCTCCCAGGTTCGGGCCCGTTGAAGGTCATAACTGCCCTTTCGCTATCGGATAGCAGCATCGTGACGCTGCGGCGGCGGGAGCACACGCGTACAGGGCTACTCGAATTCGCCGAAGAACCCGCGCAGGGCGTCCAGTCACTCGGCTGACACCAGCAGGAAGACCGCCGTCGTTCTGAATACTCATAGTCCGGATCTGCCCAATGCTGCTGCAAGTCACCAGGCGTCGGATCAATGTCCACACAACTTGCGGATCAGACCGTCGAGTACAGGCCTACGGATAACTCTGTCGCTGACGGTCAGAACCGATCACATACCCACCGTCAGCAACAGTCGAGTACACCCCTTGTCTGCCTACAGATAACCCGGTGCTGCGGTGGACAGACAGCACGGTCCGCAATGCGGCATCCCATATCGCGCACGCTGATTGCCGGGCACGATCCAGACGACACGGGCGGCGACTTCGAATGGGCTGCGCAGGCCGTGTGACTTTGACCGCTGATTCGGGAGTCGTTTGATCACGGATTTTCGAGTCGGTGATGTTGCGGCGAAGTCGATGACTGTGAATTCGGGAGTCACCGGCTGTCCATGTGGCACTGATGTGATGTCGGGGTGCGGCCTTCGGGGTCGAATGTGGAGTTGTATGCGGCGATCCGCCGAGATGCCCGCGCTGGGAAGTCTGCGCGGGCAATTCAGCGTGAGTACCGGGTGTCGTGGACGACGGTGCACAAAGCGTTGGGGTCGGCGTGGCCGGCGGAGCGGAAGCACTACCCCGAGCGGGGCAGCAAGATCGATGAGTACCGCGAAGTCATCGACGGCTGGCTGCGCGCGGATCTGACCGCGCCGCGCAAGCAGCGCCACACGGCCAAGCGGATCTTCGATCGCCTCCGTGAGGAGCATCAGGCTGAAGTGTCGTACTCACGGGTGGACTAAAACGTTCACCGACCCACGGCTCTGCGCAGCCATCGTCGACCGACTCACGTTCGGCGGCAACATCATCGAAACCGGCACCGACTCCTTCCGCCTGGCGCACACCCGCGCCAAGAGCAGCGATCAGACCCAGTCGGCCGGTGACTGAGGAACCCGACGGGCCGGTCAAGGACCCCGCCGCGGTCAGCGACGGTGAGCTGAACAGCATCGCAGCAGTGCTCACCATCCTTGATGAATTCCTGCGCAGCGACTCCATCGCTGCGCTACTGGCTGCACACCTACGGGCCACCGGCCATGACCACCCTGGCTATGACGCCGCGCTGCTCATCGACCAGATCAGCTTCACCGCGCATGCGCTGCGGTCCTCGGTTGTTACGACTGATCAGTCGATACCTGTTTGGCCAATTCCGCCAAGGCGATAACTCCCTGCATCATCTGCGCAGCCAGAAACGAGGGGTCCGTCTCGATCTGCTCGGCGATGTTGGCCGTCAACGCCAGCGTGGCCAACCCGTGAGACAGCGACCACCCCGCCAGGGCGAGTGCACGGACAGCTTCATCGGTGACCGGTTCCGAACGGTGAGCTGACAAACCGGATCGGGCCGAACCAAAGAGAACATCGAACGCAGCGTTCTTGGCCACCAACAACTTCGGATCGTCACCGCGATACAGGTAAGGGCGGAACATCACCTCGAAGTAGCCCCGGTGAGTGAGGGCGAATGTCACATAGGCCTGGCCGCCCGACAGGAATCCCGCGGGGCCCGTCGCGGCCGCACCGATCATCTCAGCCTGCAGGGCGAACCCCTCGGTGGCTACCGCGGTGAAGATGCCAGCCTTGTCGCCGAACTGATAGGCCAGTGCTGAATGGGACACGCCAGCACGACGAGCGATGCGGCGCATGCTCACCGCAGCAACCCCGACACTCTCCACCTCCTCGATCGCACCATCGATCGCCGCCCGTTCAAGCTGCCCGTGGTGATACGGCCGCGACTGCGCAGTTGACGCCATATGCGCACCCTACCGAGCAATCTGACCATTGATAAGTTTCCTCAGATCGGGCATGCTGACGGGCAGTTCCACAAACTGTCCATTGGTCAGATTGCCGAATGAGGAGCCGCCCTGTGAACGACAGCACCGTGACGAGCGCCGGCGATACACGGTGGAGCGCAGCACGCGTGATCCGATGGAGCGGCGTGATCGGATTTGCGCTGCCGGCGCTGACCTTGCCGGTGTATCCGATCTGGTCCTACCCGCAAACCCAGACTTCGGGCATCGATGTGGCGGCGTGGACGACCAACCACCATGTTCAGCTGGTCGTGACCCAGCTGCTCAACACCGTGGGCGTCACGCTGTGGTTCGTCTTCGGCGCCGCGCTGTGGACCCACCTTCGCGATCGGCTGCCTGCGCGATCGACTCTGCCAGCGTGCTTTGCCGCCAGTTTCCTCGGCTGCGTGATCCTGCTGCTCAGCGGCTTCACCGCCTTCAATCTCTTGCTCTATCGGCAATACTCCGCCGAGCTGTCAACGCTGCTCTACGACTTGACCTTTGGACTGTTGGCGATGTCGGGGCTGCCCACCGTGGTGGCGCTCGGTTCGTTCGCGGTCGCGGTATACCGCTATCGAGTGCTGCCTCGGTACACCGCACACCTTGCGATCGCCGGCGCCGCAGTACACCCGCTTCTGCTCGCCACATTCATCGTCGAGGACGGCCCCCTTTCCCTGCAGGGCCTCTCCATCACGACGATGCCGGCCTTCTTGTTCGCCTGGATCCTTGGGACAGCGCTGGGAATGCCTCGCCAGCATTGAGCCAAGACAGCGACGTAAGAGGCACGTCACGGCCAGCCCCCACCCATGACTCCCATATTCGTGAGCAATCTGGCAGCTCCTACACCCTCACCGACTCCCGAATTCGTGATCAAACGACTCCCGAATCAGCAGTCAAAATCAGCCGCGGGTGCGGCTGGCCCAACCCCACGTCGTCCCCTGTCTCGGCGATGCCTGCGACCTCATCAACGGGAATCGTTGATGCCCGTGGTGATCTCGTCGTCGAGACACGGCCGATGGGCCGGGCCAAGCGCGGGTTTAGTGCCGCCGAGTATCGTGATACTGGCGGGCGAGGTCGGTGATCAGGACCAGGCAGAGGGAAATGGCCAGGTGGCCCCAGAAGGTGAGGCCGGGCCAGATCAGGTGGGCGGTGATGGCCACCGTCGCGTGGATGCTGACCAACAGGACCAGCAGAAGGCCCGGGTGTAGCCTTGTGGCAGGCCGCGACGGCTCGCCCACCGGGTGGGTGTGGTTGTCGACGGACACGGCTGTACTCCTCGAATCGTCGTCTTGACAGGTGATCAGGCCGGGGAGTCCATCGGCGGGCCCCTGTTGCTGCAGGGGCCCGCTCCCTTTTCGGGGAGCGGGTAACTTCCGGAACTTCTCGGGTGCGGTGGGTACCACGTGCGTGGTACGTACCTACCACTCTAGTGGGCGTCCGCTTTGACTGCGGAGCAATGTGTGGGCACCTCAGGCCGGAGCGCTGAGCTGGCTTGGTTCGTCAGTTGAGGGCGCGTGCCCGGCTCTACGTGGGCCAGGCCGGGCCTGAGAGATGGGATCTGACCAGATGCTGGTGTCCTCGACGCATTGAAGTGGCCTTATTGACCTACGGCGGTGCGCGCGCCGCGCTCTTGGCGTGCGGCTCCACACGGTAGGTAGTTCGACGCTCAGGTTGTTCTTGTACAGGTAGACATTGACTATCGCGCAGCGACCGGAACGAGCGCCCCGACCACGCTGCCTTGCTGCACCGCTGCGATCACGTCGGCTTCGGTGACTCGGTGATCGGCGCTGGCAGTGCCGATCGTGCCGGCCAGAATTCGTATACAGCCGGTGTCGGCCGCGGCTTGCCTCCACTCGGGCAGCAGGGCGGGTAATCGGTCGACGAGCACCAGGCGGCTATCGCTGTGATCCGGATCGTCGAACACCACCCGCCCGGTGCCGCCGTCGTCGGACAGTTCCACCGCGGAGGTGTTCACGTGTCGGCACGGCTGGTCGAGTGAGACTAAGAGATCCCAGCCGACCCGCAGCAGCAGCTGTGTCCACAGGTCGTCGACGTCGCCATTGGCGCGCACCACGGTCAGTCCCGGTGGGCGGTCGATGATCAGGCCGGGGAGAAATCCCTCGGAGGTTGGCCACAAGAACTGCGTCGTGATCACTTGTTCGCTGTAGTTCGGATCGCCCTCACCGGTCATCGCAGACTGCGGCAGCCGGATCACCTGCGACGGCGCGCAGCGGCCGTGCGCGAACTGAATGAAATAGGGCATGCCCGGCGGGCAGACGACGATCACGTGCGTTCGCTCACGGGCGGCTCTGCCGTCGCGCTCGCAGCGCATGCAGTTGTAGTCCTTGGTGGTGCGGCACAAGGTCCGCAGGACCTCGTCGCCAACCAGGTCGCGCACTTGCGGCGACCACTTGATGAACGAGCTCATTCCCACGGCCTCCGGGGTGGGCCGACACGGGGGCGCGGTTTGACCGGTTCGACGCTGGCCTGTGACGCGGGCTCATTGGGGGAGGCCTTCTTCGTCGGTGGTGGTGGCGGCGGGAACGGCCACCAGTCGGTCGCACCGGGGATGGCCAGCCAGCCCTCCAGGACGCCGTACACGCTGGCCATCAGGAACGTTCCCGCGCCCTGCACGACGATCCACGGCAGGAACAGGACCCCCCAGAAGGAATTGCCGCTGGACGGGTCGACGAGGATCGAGCCCAGCAGCATCATCGCCGCAGCGATCCACGCCAGCATGGTGATTGGGATCGCGTCCGCGGTCGCCGGGGCCGGTGTGATCCGGCGCGCCATCCACCGATACAGCGTGCGTCCCAGCGGCCAGGCGAGCGGGAAGATCGCTGCGCAGCCGACGACAACGCCGGTTTCCTTCCACGCGGCCAGGCTTTGTGGCTTCCGCAGGTGCCACTTCTCGGTGATCCCTTGCATGTGGACGTTGAAGTCGACGCCGGCCAGGTCGCGGCGGGCGTTGTCGTGTTCGGCTTTGAGAAGATCGCCGCGCCGGCGTTGAAATCCGTATTCGCCGGCGTTGTTGAGGATCCAGGACGCTCGCTTTTCAGCGAAAACTAGTGTGGTGCTTCTCATCTCAGTTCGGCCAGTAGTAGTCGGACGGAGCCTTCGGATGGGTGGTGTCGTAGATGGTCGTGATAGGTGCAGCGGGGGCGAACAGTGACGTCCAGAACCAGTTGAGGGTCCCGCCGATCGTGCGGCCGGTCATGAAGATCAAGCCGAGCGCGAACAGCCAGTACGCAGCCTTGTAACGCCATCCCGAGGTCTGAGATTTCTTGTTGCTCAAATCCGTACCAGCCCTTCGATAGTCCCGTTGTCGTACATGAAGCGGAACTCGTCGAGGCTGGGCAGCCGCACCTCGAACCCGGCCGTGCCGCGGAACAACAGTCGCCCGTGGTATTCCTTGCGGGGCTGCAATTCCTGCGGCAGCATCAGCGGGCCCTCGTCATGTGACATGGTGCGGTTGGCGTTGGTCTGGTCGAAGGTTTCCGATCCGCGGGAGGTCAGTCCGCTGAACAAGGAGGCCTGGTCGAGCAGTTCGAGCTCGGCGGATCCGAACATCAGCAGGGCCACCGGGAAAATCTTCAACAGGGTGTCCATGAAAATTGGGTCGTAGCGGTGGGCGATCTGCTGAGCGGCCTGCACCGCCACCAGCAGGTTGATGCCCAAACCGCGGGCCTCGGAGACCAGGACGTCCAGCGTGGGTAGCGGCAGCGTGTTGGTCAGCTCATCGATGGCCAGCAGCAGATTGTGCTCGAGCAGATCCATCGACGACTTGCGCCGCCACATAGACACGATGGCCTGCACCAGTGGCAGTGCGGCCCCGACGCCGCCGCCTTCGGGCTCGGCGAGGATGTAGAGCGTGGCTGTGGGGTCGTTGAGCCACATCGGGTCGAACACCGGCAGGTCCTGGCGACGCACCGATTCATACACCCACGGGAACAGTGCGGCGGACATACCCAGCGCCACCGAATCGCGTTGCCGCCCGGCCAGAGTGGCGACCCGCTCGATACGGGTCGGAATGACCGAGTGAGGGTACCGTCCGTAGTACTGGCGCACGTCCCACCACGACGGCGGCAGCTCGCTGTAGACGGTGTGCGGGTCCTCGCCGGCGGCCAGTCGCTCGGCGCGGATCTCCTCGGGTGGGCGCTGCTCTTTGAGAGCCGCGGCGAGCCGCTCCGCGGACTCCCGCGCGGCCTGGGCCTCCTCGAACGCCCTCTTGGCTTTGTACTCGGCCAGCTCTGCCTTTTTGATCTCGATGTCGTGCTTGAGAGCGGCGGCGAGCCGCTCGGAGGCTACCTCGGCGGCCTGGGTGTCGCGCTCGACGGTGTCGTCTAGTTCCTTGCTGCCGGCGTGGGCCGGCGGTGCAGTGTCGTCCTCTTCAGGGGTTTGCGCCGGTCGGTTCTCATCGCCGCTGTTCGTCTCCGTGGCGAGGTTCTTCGCGTCGGTCTTGGCGTTCTTTTCAGCTTCAGCCGCGTCTTTCTTGGCGTCGGCCTCCAGTTTGGCGGATTTGTCGGCGCGTTTCTGCTTCGTCACCTCTTGGGCGAGAAAGTAATTGAGTTCCGCTTCGGTGACATCGGGCATCGCGACTGCCTCGGCGTCGCCTTCGGGTTTGAATGGGTTTTCCACCGCATGCATGACCCAGTCGATACCCTGGCTGTTGCCTTGCGGTGAGGCCGCGAACAGTAGGCCGGCCAGGGCGGGAATGATTTGGTAGGCCCAGTAGGGTTCGTCGTGGCTGGTGATTCGGCCACCCAGGCTCAGCCCGGCGGTCCGGTGCAGCCAGGTGGCCATGTTCAGGGCATCGTCGTGGGTCTCGATGAGCAAGGTCGGGTCGATGCGGCACCGCAGAATGTGCGCGCCGTAATCCGGTGTCTCGATCTGGCGCAGATCGATCAGATACGCCGGGCCCACTCGGCGTTCCGAAATTTGTTTCAGTGCATCATCTTTCGAGGACACGATGACGCAGGACGATGGCCAGGTCCAAGCGTTTGGCACCAAGATGGACGAGGTCTTCCCAGCCCCGGTGGGAGCGCATACCAGCAAGTGTGGACCGGTGGCGGGTGCGAACTCCTCGCCGGTGGTTGGGTCGGTGTAGAGCCCGCCGTACGGTGTCGGCGGCCTCTTGTCGACGATCTTCGTACCCTCGGGTTGGTGGTTGTTCAGGCTCACGATGTCCCCCCAGGGTCAGCTGATCGACTCGGCGTCGCCGGACACCGCGTACAACGCCGGCCGGCCGTGCGGCGCCGAGCCCAGGGCCGGGCGTGCTGGCATGCCGATCCCGTTGTCGGCCAACAGTGGTGCGACCGTGACGACCAGCGGGGTGTTGGCCGCCTGTGACCCGTCCACACTGAGCACCGACCGCAGCGCATTGCGCACATCGGCGACGGTCAGCTCACCCATGGCATCGGCGTGGAGTTCTTCTACGTCGGGAAGCTGCATCAGCCGGTAGGACTGCGCCTCGATCGCGGCTTCCACCACGTTGCGAATGAAGCGCCCGTTGCCGGCGATATCGATCAGCGGCCGTTCCCTGCCATTCTCGTCGTGGCCCACGTTCTCCACGAGCAGCTGCGAGGTCAGGAGCAGCAGATCCCGGGCGGCAGAGTCCATCCGATGTTCGGTGACCGAGCCGATCACGTTGGCGATGTCCACCAGTTCGCTCGGGTTGAAGGACGGGAATTCCACGCGCTTGGGGATCCGGCTCGCCATGCCCTCGTTGGCGCTCAAAAACCGGTCGATATCTTTCGCGTAGCCCGCGATGATGACGACGAGCCGGTCACGGTCGTCATCCATCCGCTTGAGCAGCGTGTCGACAGCTTCGCGGCCGAACGCGTCCCCTTCGGCCAAACCCTCCTGGATCAGCGTGTAGGCCTCATCGATGAACAACACACCGTCGAGTGCGGAATCAATGACTTTGTGTGTCTTGGTCGCGGTTTGACCCAGGTACCCGGCCACCAGGTCTGCGCGCGACACCTCCACCACCTTGTCGGTCGCGACCACATCTAGCCCGCACAGGATTTTCGCCACAATCCGGGCGATCGTGGTCTTGCCCGTCCCGGGCGGACCGGTGAACGCCAAGTGATTGGTCTTGACGACCGGCGGCAGGCCTTTCGCTGCCCGCAGCACATTCATCCGCTGCATCGATTGCAGTTTGGCGACTTGATCTTTCACCTGATAGAGGCCGATCTGCTGCGCTAGCAGCGCCTCGGCATCCGAGAGCATCTTCGCCCGGTCGGCGGCCTGGCTTTCTCGGTGCAGCTCGCCCGGATCGACCGCCGTGGCGGGGTCCCACGGGTCGGTACGCGAGTCGATGACCGCCTGGTCGACCGTCACCGGCCGCATGTCGGGGTGGTCCAGGTAATCCTGGGCGACCCGATAGGTCGGGTCGGCGATCACTGCGGTCCGGAACTGCTCGGCGGCCGCATCCTCATCGCCCAGCGCCCGGTGGCTCAGCCCGACGAAAAACGCTACCGCCGCCCGGGCGGCCGGGAACACCTCGACGATGCGCTGTTTGTTGGGCAGCGGCTCATCGGCAATCGCGATGGCCGCCTGGTAGAGACCCAGGAACGTCTGCGCGTGCCCGATCAACGCCCGCGTCGCACCAGCCACCACGTAATCGGGGTGATTGCGCAGCAGCGACCCGGTTTCCAGAACCTGTGGCCATCGCTCGGTCTCGTAGTACAGCGACACCGCACTGTAGGTGGTGAACCGGTTCTCGGCCGACAGCTCGCCGGCGAAAACCGCCACCGCATCGTCGAACCGGCGGGTCTGGCACAACGCCTTGACGTAGGCGGCGGTCGCGATATCGGCCGACGTCAGCGGAACTCGCAGCAGCATCGCCTCATGGGTGACCGCGAGATCCTCAGGGCGCAGCCGAATGTGAGGACCTCTCAACGCGTGCCCGATGCGGTGACGGGCCTTCCATAATCCCTCGTACACCCCCAAAGAGGTGTCACCGGCGCGCAGCCGCGCCAGCCAGGCATCGGCCATCCCTGGATCGCGCTTGGTCGCCGCGGCAAGGACCTTGCGGGCGCTCGACACGTCGAGAGGCTCACGTTCCCCGTCGATCATGAACCCCAAGGCCAGCAATCCAGCCTCCAGCGCTTCCTCCGCACCGCTCATCGTGCCGCTCCCACTGGTGTCCGTCGCTGCTGGTGTTGTTGCCGGTTGCGTGCAGAAGGCAGATAGGACACCTCTGCCGGGTCCACCGCGGTGCGCACGACGAGCGGCTCACCGATCGGTTCTCGGTCTGTGCCGATCCTGCGCACCGTGATCGTGTCACCGCTCTGCTGCACCGTGATCGTCGCCCGCACCGATGCGAACGCGTCGGCCTCGTCGTCGCCGCTGTGCGCCGCCACCGGGCCGACCAGCTGAATGGTGCCGTTCTGCGGGCTCGCCGGTGCCGGTATGTCGACGTCGTACACATGCAGATCCGTTGGCTCAGTGTCCAATTCGGCGCCCGGGGCCGCTAACCGCACACCGTCGCCGAGCAGGCCATTCCACCGTGGCTCATCGTCACTGACGATGGTCACACGGGCGCCGGTCGCGGCGGCCCGCAGAATGAGCTGCTCGGCGTAGATCGGATGCACCTGGGCAGCGATGAGCTGATCGGCCGCGGGGACCAGCGGCATCAGCAGTTGATCGCCGACGTCGGTCATGCCCAGGACTTGCCCGTCCGGGCCGGCGGGAATCGTCAACCCAGAAAGGCCGGACACCGGCTCATAAACGGTCGTCAAGGGGGCCGTATCGGCCACTGGGCGGCCGATCGCCGCGGCCGCGGCCTGTTGCCCCGGCAAGGCCCGGAGGAACGGCAGCGGCGGATGTGCCGGCGGCCGCACACCACGCACCCGCGCGTATCCGCTCCACCGGCCCCGCGAATCCCGCCGCACCGTCACCATCACCGAATCGGTCCTGACCGACCACAGCTCAGGGAACCGGTCGTCGGTCAACGCCGCCGGGTCGATGCAGTAGATGCTGTCGACCTGGCCCGACGACGACTCGGCGGGAATGTAGCCCCAGCGCTGCCCACCGCGGGCGCGGCTGCGCAGCGCCAACCGGTCCAGGTCGGTGGCGGTCAGCGGGGTCGACGGGCAGCCCGCCGCACCCAGAGCACGGGCCAGCCGCACCAGCGATGTCGCCGCCGCGGTGGGCAGTGACGTGCGGGCAGCGAAATAGGTCGCGGACTGGGCCGGAGAGAACCGTGCGATGAGCACGGTCCGCCGCGCCCCGGCCACCGGGCGGCCCGACAAGCTCGTGTCATAGGTACCGGCGTAGGGGGTCATGGCCAGCCGGGTGGCGTCGAGCGCGAGGTCCACGCTGCACGGTTTTCCCTCACCCAGGGCGGCGATAGCACTCTCGAGAACGTCGATCGGCACCGTGGCGCTCGTGGAGATCTGGCGGCGCCGCAGCCAATGCGGCTGATGGGGGCGGCCGTGCAGATCCAACGCGCAGATCAGCTGGCCGTCGTCCCAAATGACCCCGACCTCTTCGCCGCCCACCGCCACCGTGGTCATTGGAGGCGACGACAAGATCACCGCTTCCGTGGCCTTGGCGCCGCGCTGCACCGTAGCGGTCACGCCGTCGAGGCGTTCGCGGGCGTGGCGCACCGGTGAGGCGCCGAAGTGCTCGATGAGCTCAGCGTCGGTGATGGTCGCCGCGGCTCGCGGCGGCGCGTCCTTGGAGGGCTTTGCGTTCCCGTCGGCGACGTCGGTGGAGGCATTGCCGGGCTGCTCCTCGGCCGACGCCGGTTCGTCGGGCTGCGGGCAGTCGCTGACCGAGCTGATCACCACATCGTCGATGGCATCGAGGTCAGGGCGCCGGTGGGCCGCCACCCTCAGCGCCCACACCGCCTGAATCACCGCGATTGAGCGATCCGGGCCAGAGCGGGCACTGGAGCACACGGCGTCGTCGAGCTTATGGCCACCGTAGAACGTCACCGTCGTCGACGGTTCCGGGCGCAGCGGCCGCTCCTTGCGGCCGTCCCGCCACACCGAGATGCGACGCCAGATCCATTGCGGCACCGTGAAACCACCCACGGTCACTACCGCAATGGCCAGCACTGCCACCGCGGCGACGGTCAGCGCCACATAGCCCGGCCACCGATACACCGGGAACGTGGCGATGGCGATCGCCAGCACCGCGGCGGGAAGGACGGTCGTGCGCCTGGTGTCCACGCCGATGGTGCGCGGCGCCCTCACCGAAGACCTCTTCGCGGGTGGCTTACGCCGCTGGCGGCTCATCGACGGCTCCGTCGCCGAAGCAGCCACCGGCCGGCCAGGCCCGCGGCCGCGATCATCACGACACTGGCCAGCAGTGCCACTCGCTGTGCGCGGGTGTCGGGCGGCGGAGGCGGCGGTTGGACCACCAAGGTTTGATGATGAGTCTCGACGATGTTGCGGTCGCCGGGCCCGCCGTCGTAGGTCAGTGCGGCGACCGGGTCGACCAGGCCGTAGCCGATGGCGTTGTCGACCCCGCGTGGCCCGGCGTGGGCCGTGGAGGTCAGTCGCCGACGGACCTGTGCCGCAGTCCAATCCGGGTACTTGCTGCGTACCAGCGCCGCGACACCGGAGACGTAGGCCGCGGAGAAGCTCGTCCCGAACAGGTTCACCAGGCCGTCCTGGCCGGGCAGGGCGTTGACGGCGTTGCCGTCGGGTCCCAGGGCGATCGTGTCGACCCCCGGCGCGGCGATATCCACCCAGGGCCCGGTCATGGAGAACTTCGCGGCGTTCGTCTTGTCGGCGCCGGCCCCGGCGTTGTCGACCGCCCCCACACTCAATACGTAGTCGTAGAACCAGCTCGGTGTGGACACGGCCACCACGTGGTTCCAATTGCGCGGATCATCGGGACTGTTCAAGGAGTCGAAATCCGGGTTCAGCTGGCAATCGGCGTTGCCGGCCCCGACATTGCCCGCCGCTGCCACCAGCAGCACATCTTTGACGACGGCCGCATACCGAACCGCAACAGCGAGGTTGGTCTGATCGATCGGGTGGGCCGCCGGAATGCATGCCACCACACTCATGTTGATGACGCGGGCACCCATGTTGGCCAACCGCACGATCGCTGCCGCCAGGGCGTCGATCTTCCCGGCGGTCTCAGCCTGCTGCGGGTTCTGGCCGGCATCCGGCGGTGCCTGGCGCGAATACTGCGCTGAGCTTTGCCGGATGCTGAGCAGCTTGACATCCGGTGACACACCCACGAACTGGTCCCCGGGCCCTCGTGCGGCGGCGATGATCGAGGCCACCAGCGTCCCGTGCATATCGCAGTCGACGAGGCCGTCGCTGGAGTCGACGTAGTCGCCGGCGCCTTCCAGGTCGCGCAGCCGCGGATTGCGGTCCACCCCGGTGTCGATGATGCCGACCGTCACGTCTTTGCCGGTGGAGAATTCGTGAGCTTTGTCCAGATCCAGCAGGGTCTGGGCTTGCGGAATGTCGCCGACCGGCGGGGTTGGGAGAACACCGGGCAGGTTGCACGGCTTGCGCTGCTGCATCGTGGCATCCGGGGCGGGGGGAGGATCGGGTGGGACGACCGGCTCGGCGGGGATCACGGGCCGCTCGATCGCCCAGGCGGGGGGGAGCGGGAATGGTCGCGGTGAGGACCGCGACAGCGGCGAGGGCAGCGGCCCGGGCGCTACGGTTCACGATTCAAATGCTCTCTGTCAGTTGAAATCTCGGTTATAGACCTTGGCCATGACGCTCAATAGATTCAGCGGCGCCAGATACATCAGGCTGATGACGAGGAATTCTGATCCCACCCGGAAGTACCGCATCACCGGCGACTTGTGGTGACTTTCTGTCGGAATCACCGCGGGCGCCAGCATCGCCAGCACGGTCACTCCGACCGGAATCCCGACGCCCCACCACAATCCGTGGTGATAGGCCATCATCACGGACCCCGAGATCGCCGGCAGGAACGCCCCCGACAGGATCACCACCACGTTGCGTAGCCCCGCGAAATTCCAGGCACGGTACGCGAAGACGACTGGGATGCCCGCGCCGAACAGTAGCCACTGCCACTGCTGCGGGTGTGCCGCCGCGATCAGAGCCGTCAGAGCGGTGGCCACTGCGGCCAGGCCGGCGAGAATGCCGGTCACGTAGTCGTTGCTGTACACGGTCCGCTGCAACAGCACCACTGGATCAGGCGGTTGATGCGTCGGCTCGATGTCCTCACTGCCGATCCCGCCCACCTTGCGGCCCAGGAAGTTTCCCGAGCCGGAAGGGAACATCGACACCGGCAGCCTGCCCAGCCGCTGCGCTATCGTCTCCACCCGCCCCAGCATCACCAGCAGGGCTAACACCAGCACACACGTCGTGGTCTCGGTGGGCACCATGTGTGACCACGACGCCGCCTGAGATACTGCGACGAACGCCGCAACGACCACGATCGCGCTGTAGAGCGGCACATAGCGGCCAGTTCTCAGTCCCACCAGAACAGCCACACACCCTGTGGCCACCGCGGTGATCACCAGGTGCGGTGCGCCCCACGCACCGAACGATGCCGGCAACGTCAACGACAAGCTCACGGGCCCGAACGCCAGCAAACCGGCCGCGCATACATCGCTCACATCGCGGCGATGCCATGTGCGCGCATTGGCCGCGGTCGCGACGGCGATGACCAGTACCCCGGCCAGCGCCGCCCCGACGGTGGGCAGGGTGCGGGACCTAAACGCGATGACCTCCACGAAGACCATTGCCGTGGCTAGCATGATCGCCGAAAAGGCGAGCAGCACTGTGCTCATCGCATCTGGAGTGACCTCGGGGAACAGCTTCGCGGTGACCCGAGACACCAGTGTGGAGACACTCTCGATGCGCGGTTGGAACGCTTCACCCTCAGGCTCGGCGATCAGTTCTAGCCTGGTGCCGTCCGCGATGCCGAGCTCGGAGAGTGATTTCGACGAGTCCAGCAGGGTGCCCAGTGGCGTACGCAACCGCCAGCCCCGCGAATCGTCGGGCAACTCGTCCTCAGCGCCGACTGTGTCCAGATACTCGGACAAGAAGATCTTCGTCTCCGGCAGCACTTTGGTGAGCTTCGAGTTGGCCGGCAGCTGCAAGTCCACCTGAGTGTTCTCGCCGATCGCCAACTGCACTTCACAGATCAGGGTGTCCAGAGCGCTCACGCCGCAGGCCGCCTCAAGGGCAGTGCCGGCTGCCCGTAGAAACTCGACAGCCGCGCCGCGGCCTCCAAGTACGCCCGGTAGGTCGGCTTGGCCAGCTGCCTGACGTCGATGACCGTGTCCTCGTACAGATGCTCGTCGTAGGGGACATACACCGGGTCACGCCACACGGTGGCGGCCACGTTTTCCTCCAGGCTCCCGCGGAACGCCTTGTTGGGCTCCGGATGCCGGTCCGATATCAGCAATGTGCTGCGCTGCACCAGATCTGCGCGGCCATGCTCGACGAGCCAGTCGTACATGCCGACCGCCGCTTTGCCCGACCCGTACTGCAACCCCGACACCACCACCACGGCGGTCACAATGTCGAGGATCTGGGCGACCACCGGGTCTTGAAGATTCTGGCCCACATCGATACCGATGACGCGATATCCGCTGCGCAGCACGTCGACCGTGTTGACCAGCGATTGCGGGTCATACACCTGCGGATTGCGGTTGTTCTGGTCGCCGGCGAGCACATCGAGATGCACCGCGTTGCGTTTGGCGTAGGTGCGAATGTCGTTGACACCGCGAATTTGTCGCCGGTCCCGCAGGATATCGGCGAACGTCGCGGTGGCGTCCGGATTCACCCGCGAGGCGAGGTTGCCCTTGTTCGGGTTGGCGTCGATCACGATCACTTCGGCACCGCGCACGTCGGCGAAGATCGACCCCAGCGCCGCGGTGGTGGTTGTCTTGGCGACACCGCCGCGGGGGCTGAGCACCGCGTACACGAACTCGGTGCGCGGAATGTTGGCGCCCACCTGTTCCTTCCGCTCGCGGTCGACGCGTTCCAAGCGCGACGGGCCCAGGTTGACCAACCCGAAGGTGGTCTTCAAAAGGGCTTTGCGCCAACCGCTTTCCGGCTTCGGCTTCAGCTCGGTGGTGAACGCTTCCTGGCGCAGGTTCGCCGCCAAACCGCCCGCCTGCGGGGCCAGGCCGGCCGCAGCGACCTGCTGGTCATTTCCGTGACCCTGGTAGTACTGCTGCCCCTGAGCCGCCGGTCCGGGTTGCCGGTACTGGACCGGATCGGGTTGTTGCGGCCACCCCTGGTGGCTGTGCTGTCGACCGAGCCACTCGTGGGCGCGTTCGTAGTGTCCGGCGGCTGCCGGCACACCCGGATGGCCTTGCGCGGCGGCGGGCCCCTGCGGCCGCGGAGCATGCCGATCCGCGTCGCCGCTCGTAGACTGCCCACGCGGAGGAAACGGCTGCTCAGAGTGCGGCGCTGGCGCCCGCACCCACTCCCGGCTATCGGCCACCGGCACGGCACCGCGCACTTGGTCGATCGCTGCGTGGGCCGACTGTGCGTTCTCGCACTCCGCGTCTCGCGCTCCGATCTCCCTGGGGGAAGCAGGGACAGCGGTGCTGCTCGGCGAATCGTGCTGCTCGGCAGCAAGATTGCTGTCGGTCCATGAGAATGGGGCGCCGCCCGACGGCACGGCCGAACTCTCAAACGACCCACTGTCACTGTCGAGGGTGCGGGTCCTCCACACCGATCGTGCGCTCGAGACAGCCCGGTCGAGCTCCTCTTTCGTGACGACCTGCGTCTTGTCGTCGTCCATTCCGCCGATGCGTTCACCGGCGCCGGTGGTGGTGGCCTCGTCGGGCCATTCGGGGGTGCTGGAGTGCTTGCCTTCCCCCGCATTTTCAGCGCTACTCACGTGTCAAATCCTAGATCTCGTGTGAGAACCACCGCAACAAGCAAGACCACTTAAGCAATGGCTCGTTCAACAGGGTAAAAGTGATGTTAATCGGTGCGACAGTGGGTAAACCACGAAGATTCCGGAACGCTGCGGATCGCACCACGGATGGTCCTTTTCATGTGCGACGGTTCGTACGATTCCACCCTGAGCCACCGCGTGGCGTTGTTGTCACTGACAAAGCTCGTCATGATCGCCCCGTCCGACATCGAGGTCACCCGGACGATCGAATCAGGGTTACTACGGCCCCCCTCATGGTTGAGGTACGCCGCGACCTCAGCGCGGGCGAGCAAATCGGTCTCACTGCGCAGCAGCACCGATCCCAGGGACCGCGACACGCCTTGCGCTTGCAGGGCATCCACCCACAACGACGGCGCCTCGCGACACAGAGTGTCGTACACCGGCGTCAGCTGAAACTCCGCGCTGTCGATCGCCAGCCCTCGACCCTCCTCCTCGCCGAAGCAGTACCCGTCGATCGTCGCGGCCAGCAGCGACACCACATCGGATTCAGACAAGCCCACATAGGCGTCCATGACCACGTCGTCGCCGCAGCGCGCGGCCGCCACCACCAGTTCGTGACTGCGGGCTAAGCAGTAGTAGGTGTCGGCGCGGTCCTTACCCGCCAACGTCAGGTTGATCTCGGCGTCCGGAGCCGTTAACGACCGCACCATGGTCACCACATCGGGATCGAGCTCGTCGCCGCGCAACACCCCAGCGGCGGTCAGGACGTCGCGTTCCTCGTCGGTGATCCGCATCCTCTGATTGGAGATCCGGGTCAGCTGTGGCCGGATGCGCAGGTGCGCCGGCAAGATCGCAATATCGGCGACCTGCTGCACAGCCAGCAGGGCCGACACGGTCAACGTCAATTCCGCCGCCGTAGTTGGCATCTGGAGAACCCCCCGAATTGTGAATCGTCTTGGCTTAGATACTCAGCGGGGCCACGACCCGTAGGTGAACGGATCGTGGCCCCGGTAGTGCTGCGAGATGCCGAACGTTAGGCCCACTGGGCAGCGTTCGTGGCTTCCTGGGCTCGCATCTCCTCATTGGCGATGTTCGCCTTCTTGATGTAGTTGTTGGTCGCCGTGATCACGTTGTCCAACGTGCTGGTCACCCGCCGCGAAAACTGGTTGGCGGCCTCGTGAGCGTCGCCGTGCCAGTAGTTGGTCCACGTGGTCAGCTCGCTGTCCATCTCTTCGCGCTTGGCCGTGAGGACGGCGACGGTCCCCGTCATCTCGGCGAGCTGGCCCTCGATCGCCGCGAAACTGTGCCGAATCTGGCTCATGTGATGAAAACTCCTGTCGTGTAGTGGTTTGTGGCTTACAGTCCGGTGCTGCCCAGCGACGCGGCGTTGGAGTGATCCGTGGTGCCGTAGCCGGTGCCGGTCTTGGAGGTTTTCTGACTGACCTCCTGCATCATCGCCTGCCCCTTCTGCAACTGAGTGGTCAGCTCGGCAGAGCCGATCTGAAATGCGTTCTGTCCCTCGCCGATCCAGATCGCCTTGGTGGATTCCACGCCACCTTGCAGCTTGCCGATCAAACCCTGGACCTCATCGGCGAGACCGCTGATCTTCGTGGCACTCGCCGCCTGGGCGGCGACATCAGTTTCCATAGCCATTGTGAAAATGCTCCCTTGTTGATTGTGTTGCCCGCGTACGGGTTTCGTGATATCGGTAGTCTGCCTGCGCCCGCTGACGAGCGCAACGATCACAGCGTCATGCGTCTCACACGCCCCCCTTTAGCTGGCCATCTCATCGCCCACCTCCTGCGGCCCGAGCCTCGTCGACGACGCATACTTGTTCGCCGTACCGCTGCCGCTCCCATTGCGGTCCTGACCATGCAGGGGCGCCCCGTACATACCGGTCCCGCCGGGCGTCGCCCCCGCGGGATTTGTCTGAGGACCACCGGCCCCGGAAGGGCCCGTCGCGGACAGTGAGGAGCCGGGAAGCCGGAGCCCCGATACGCCGCTGCCGCCACTGCCGAGCAATCCGCTGCCGCCCACCCCCAGAGACGCCGGGCGGGTCAGCGCCGCCGCCAAACCACCGCCACTGCCCGTGGCGAATCCGGCCGGAATCGATGACGTCTCGGCACCAGTCAACCCAGGCGCAGCGAAGTTGGACGGCGACGACATCAACGGCTGCAGCATCGATCCGAACTGACTGCTCATCTGCATCGGTGCGGACATGACCTGCTGCATGGGCTGGGTCACCTGCTGGGCCATCTGCGCAGGCAATTGACCTGCACTGCTAAGCATTCCAGACATCTGACTGCCGAGCTGGCTGGCCTGCTGCCCGCCCAGATCGCTGGCCTTGTCCAGCGGGTTGTTGCTCTTGGCCTGCTCCTGCGCCTGGCCGTCGTGACGATCGGCCGCACTGGCGATCACCGCGGAATTCGGCCGAGAGTTCCCTCCGGCCCATACGGCGTCCCCGCCGGCCCCTTCGACGGCTAGGCCATCGAGGGAAGCCTCATTGGCCAGCGTCACCAGCTTGTCCAGGCCCGCCAGCGGTACTCGCATTGACGCGGACATGGCGTTGGCCGTCGGTGCTCCGATCATCCCAGGGTTCACCGGCACTGTGGGCGGCAGCCACGGCGCCAAACTGCTTGTTGCCGTGGCTGTCTCGACATCACTGGTGGCCCGGGCGAATGCCGCCTGAAACCACATCTCCAGATACTGAGTGTCCTCCACGTTGATCGCCGGGGTGTTCACCCCGAAGAAATTCGTGGCGTTCAGCACGCCCCAGGTGACCCTGTTCTCGGTCACCACACCGGGGTGGGGTGCGCCGGCGATCGCCGCGGTGATCGACGCCGCCGCCGCCTGAATCTGCGCTTGCGTCGCCGTCCCATTGACCGCCAGACTCTGAAACCACTCGATGAGCGGCATCAGCTGCGACTCGTGCTGAATTGCCGCCTCGCCCTGCCACTGTGCCCGCGCGGCATTGAGGATGCCCAACAGAGTTTGAGCATTGGCTTCGTCCTGCGCGGCCGCTGCGGCGAACGCCAGCGCGGCTTGCTCCAACGTCGCCGGACCGGCCCCACCGTGCACAAGCCCGGAGTTGACCTCCGGCGGGAAGGCTCCCACTCCCGGGTCGGTCACTGATTGCCCCCGTCGAATTCGTTGTCTGGCTAGAGCAGTGTGGCGGCGTTGGTGTCATCGACAATCTCGTAGGCCAGACCGTTTTCGGCGTACGCCGCCGCGACCAGGCCCACCATCGCAGCACCCAGCTGGCTCATCGCCAGCTTCTGGGTGCCATGTGCGATCACCCGCGCCGTGCTGGCGACCACAGTCGGGCTCGCAGTGCCCGGAAGGACGGCCGTCATCGGCACCGCCTCGGCCACCGCCCCCGATTCCACGGTCACTGCGGTCGTTGCTGTCGCCCCCGACGCGGCAGCAAGCGAACCCGGCTCAGCGAACAATTCGATCATCAGAATTCCCCTTCAAATCCCCGCAGCGGCACCACGGTCACGGCACCTTGACCTCAAGATAATGGACATCTCAGCGAGCGCAATCAGCACAACAAATCGGGCATGAGCACGACGGATTCGACCGCCCACCGCCGCGCCAGTGGTTGTCAATATTCGAAAGCGCGGCCATATCACCGTGCATCGTCGATGACACCGACTTGGATCATCATCGACCCACGACGCCCGATGTAATTGCCCCGACCCTCGGGCAGCACCATGCCCTTGGTCTTTGCCACGACGTTCGAGGTCAGCTCCTTATCCGACATCAACAACACGGGCGCCGCGCAGGCTTTCACCCCCGGCATCAACCCGCGGGTGCCGTCCCACACGGTGCCGTTGGTGGAGTGTGCGGCGATGAGCCGCACACCCGACCGTGCACCCATCGCAATCCCCTTTTGTAGCGGCGTGAAGACATCCTCATAGCCTTGGACGAACGACTCGTAGTCATCGATCACGATGAAGATCTCCGGACCCTCAAACGCCGCTGTAGCCAGTCGTCGCCGCCGCAGCAGCTCGTCCTGGTCGAGCACCTCGTCGCCGCCGCGGTCGGCCACCAAGCTGACCAGATAGTCGACCATCGGCTTGGCCTGCGCGAGCTGATACACGTACCCGCCCGGGGCGAGGTTGGCGGTCTGGATCGCCCCCAGCAGTCCCTGCTGCTGATCGAACACCACGATGACCGGTTTGTTGTCTGCCGGCGCCGCGGTGGCGTAGGCATCCAGCTGCGTCGCGATCGTACGTAGCGTCGTGGTCTTGCCGCACTGGCTGTCACCCATCACCACCAGAGAACCGTCCTCGGCCGGCGTCCAGTACTGGGTAGCCTGGTCCACCTCGCGCAAGCCCAGGACGAACTGCCCGGGCTGACCCGCGGCCAGCTCGGACACCGAAACCCGCTCAGGCAGCTGCGGAATACCCCTGGCCTCCCGGGCGCCGGGATGCATCGCGTTGATGAACCCGCACGCCTCTTCGCCGGCGAGCTCGGTATCACCGACGTTGATGGTCGGCGACGCGAACAGGATGTGATGCGCTGAATCGGGAGGGATGGATTCCATCGTGTTGGCCATGGCCGCAGCCGTCGACTTGCGGGCACCGCCGGTGCCCTCCGCCGAAATGAGCCCGCGGCCCGGGAAGTTCGGCACCGCCTCGGCGTTCTGCCGCGTCATCTGCGATTCCGTCGAATCCGCCATCTTCAACTCATAGATATGGCCGAAGCTGTCGCCGAATCTGTGCATGTTCGCCGTGGATTTCGACGCCTGCGTGAACACCAGGTGGATGCCGTAGCCCGGGCCACGCTGAGCCAGGGGCAGCAGCACGCTGTCGCGATACTCCAAGAACTCGCCACAGACCGTGTCGGCCTGGTCGATCACGAAATACACGTCCCCGTAACCATCGTCGGGCGCAAAGCCGGGCTCACCCCCGAACCGACGGCGCCGCCACTGCTGCAGATCCACCCGCGCGCGCGCCCACGAGGCCTCACGCTCACGGAACAAGTGCCAGATGCTTTGAAACAGGCGCTCGACCGCGTAGCGGTCACCGGTGCCGCGCACAACCTCGCCAACGTGCGCGAGGCCTTCCAGGAACTGCAGCTTTCCGCCGCCATTGTCCAAGATGTAGAACTGCACGCGCTCAGGGGAATACACCTGCGCCGCACCCAACACCACCGACGCTAGTGCCAGCGACTTGCCCGACTGCGGGCCACCGTAAATGACGGCATTCTGACCCAGCTGTACCGTCAGCACATCCTGGGACAGTTCCCGGGGCAGGTCGACCACTCCGCAGGGCGCCACCAGGTCCTGGGGACCCGGCCGGCCCTTCTCAGAAACGAAACGCGACACGTAATCGCTCACCGGTGTGTAGCTGGTCAACTCCGGCAACCAGAAGGTGTAATCCAACGCGCAATCATGCTCACGCACATACGCTTCTATGACATCGATCGCCGCCGACATCTGAGTACGGGACAGCAGATCCTCCATATCGTCATCGTCATCGTCGGCGCCATCATCGGAAACACCGTCGAGAGTCTCGGGGATTTCGTCGTCGCCGCCATCCTTGTCGACGCCGGTGTCGGGCAGATCGGCAGCCGAGTAGGTCGCTTCAATCGCTGCCGCGGCCAGGTCGCCGGCCGCCGAGAGCAGTCGCGGTTTGAAGTGCTCCCGAATGCTGCGGGTCTGCTCCGCCGCTTCGGCTTCCGCCGGCGGCACGTACGGTTTGCGCGCATAGGCGACCTCAACGCGCTGAGGGGGGATCGAAGCTTCCGGGTCTTCCACCCAATATCCGACACCCGGTCGCTTCGGCAATGCGCCCGGGCTCGATGTGCCCAGGATGTCGCGATAGTCCTGGTGGTTGTTCATCTTCATGCCGAGGCGGCCGGTCAGGTGCGGCGCGATACCCTCCATCAACGACGCGTTGAACGTCTGGCTCACCGGCATCATGGATCCACCCAGCGAACGCATCACCGTGCCATATATTTTCATGATGGCCAGCAGCTCAGGGGCCTCGCGCTTGGCCTGCATCAGCTCGTCGAACGGGACGAACCAGAACGGCATCGGGGGCAGACCCAATTCCGGATGCTTACGCCGATACGCCCGATACTGGTAGATGTCGTTGACCTTCTCACCGAGCGAGTCGATCAGCCGCTGCCGGCGGATCATCTCACCCTGAAATACCTGCCGCAGCCGCGCTACCCGATCCGGGCTGTTGTCGAGGTTGTTGAGCACCACCAACACGTGCGGCAGCCGTTCAAGCCCGGCGAAAGTCTTGCGGCCCTTGAAGTCCGCCGGAGTGATGATCAAATCTTCGGGCGAGTGCGTCATGCACAGCGACACGACCAGCGTGCGAAGGAAGTCCGACTTGCCCGCACCCGTCGCCCCGGCAGTGCCCAGGTGCGGACCGTTCCTACCTTCTTTCATGTCGATGTACCAAGTGCGGTGGCTATCGAGATAGCGGCCCACCGGCACACGCATCAGATTGTGCTTCGTCGACGCCCACTTCCACATCTCGCCCGGGTCCCAATTGCCCGCGTCAGCGATGTTGTGCAGCTTCCACAGATCCAGGTCCGACTCAACCTCGCCGCTATCGGCGAGCACCTTGCTGGCCTTGCGGCCCTGCCGGTACCGAGACAGCTTGCGTGCGAACGATTCCCAGGACTCCATGCTCATCGCGTCAGGCACAGCCAGGAACTCGGGCGCACCACCGGACAACGGCGTCTTGGCGACCTCGCCGTCAGCGAAATGCAGAGTGGATTGCGGAACGACCAAGGGGCACCGGCCCGTCAGATCCAGCACGGTGGACGCCTCACGGCCTTTGCCGTTCACGATGAACGTGTCCCAGTCCTCGGTGCTGCCGGTGTCGACGAGCACCACCAAGTGCTTTACCGCCGCCGGCCCCGCATCCTCCGGTGCGCCGCCCTGGCCGGCCGCCGAAGTCAGCGACGGGCCGGCGCCTTTCATCGTGCGCTGCGTGTGCTGGCCGCGGTCGCGAAGATCATCCCCGAGCTGCTCCATCATCTCGGCCACCGATCCGAACGTCAGCGGCCGGTGGTTCATACGGTGGTGGGGAAGCCATTTCACCGCATCCCAATAGTGGGCGCGGTCCTCGTCGACGATCACCGCCACCATCACATCGTCAGGGCCGTGGAAGAAGGCCAAGTGCGCCAGGATCGCTCGCGCGCTGGCCCGCGCGGCGTCCGCGTCGCCGATCAAGGCCCACGCCGCCTGGTCGCTGAGACTGATCGGCCGCGGAATGTCGCGCACGAACGTGTGCTCGTGGATCAGGTCATTGACCGCCTGCACGCACGCCGGTTCCTGATCCTCCATGGCGCCCACGTCCAAACGCTCGAAAGATCGCATCGCCGCCACGGTCCCGAGGCCGATCCGCGCGTGCAGAAACTCGCTGCTGGTATCGCCCGTCGCCCGCCGCCGCCACATCAATGGCGAGGCAGCGCCGATCTTGCCGACCAGCTCGTCACACGGCGGGTAGTGAAACTCCGCCACCGCATACTGGATCTTCGCCGCCTCGATCGAATCGTCACGCACCGCATCGAGATACCGCAGGTAGTCCGACCGTTCTTTGACCACCTCCTGCTTCTTGTCGCCG
The DNA here is from genome assembly GCF_002157835.1 of Mycobacterium dioxanotrophicus. NCBI lineage: Bacteria > Bacillati > Actinomycetota > Actinomycetes > Mycobacteriales > Mycobacteriaceae > Mycobacterium > Mycobacterium dioxanotrophicus. The sequence goes on from NZ_CP020811.1 coordinate 109,058, forward strand.
CCGCGGTTGCGCAGCATCATCGCCATACCCATCACCAGCATGAGTGGGAACAACATGCCGACGCCACCGCGGAACATTCCCGTCGACCAGCCGGCCACCACGAGGCCACCGATAGCCACGAGCATCACCAACGGGCCGAACCGCTCGGCGCCGGTCGGCGGCGGCTTCTGCGGAACCGACGGCGGCGCTTTGAGCTGCACCGAATCAGCTTTGATGCTCGGCGGCTTAACATCATCATTCTTGGGCCGCACATGGACGATAGTGCTCACAGAGATACTCCCTTGTCACCAAAAACTAAGCGCTGCAATATCTGCGACATGCGCGTCACTTTCCGTCCGTCGACGGAGGTACCAGCAATCCGGGGTAAGGATCGATCGGCATACTCGTGTGCTCAACCATCGCGTCGTCTTTGGTCAACGCCACATGCTCAGGCAAACCCCTCGGGAACAGCCTCAGCACCGAAGCCGGCATCGGCAGCTGGTCACCGCCCAGGCCCACGCTCTCGCGCTGCTGCTGATCACTGGAGAGCCCGAATCGCGTACCCGACGGGGACAACCACCACATCGTCTCCCTCGAATCCGACGTCGCCGCGTTCCCCGTCACCGCAACGTAATTCGCGGCATCCGGCGCCATCCACACGAAATCGGCACCGTCGCGGACCTTGCCGGGCATACCCACCGGCACCAGCGCGTTATCCGCCGCCGGCGCGATCGGCAGCTCCGTACCGACCACGACGCGTGATACCGCCGTTGTCGAGGTGCGGCCCTTCTCCCACAGCCAGCACGTCACCGGCTTGGCGGTCGGATCGACCACCCGCACCGGCACCGGCGGGAACTGGTCGGCCTGAATTATCGTCACCTGCGGCACCGCCGCGACCGCATCCGGTGAAACCACCGGGGGAGTGGCCAGCCCGTAGGCGTTCTGTGACCGCAGCATCGCCGCCACCGTCGAGGAGATCTTCTGCACTCCAGCCTTGAGCACCACATAGAACTGCGTGCCCCGCCCCGGCACCTCGGACTGCACGACCGACCCGATCGTCGTGGCAGGGCCGCCCAAGTTCCACGGTGATGGCGTCCCCGCATCTGGAACGCTGGGTACCACCAACGGCAAATTCGACGGGATCGCGTTGCCCACCGCTCCCGACAACGGCATCGGTGCGGCCGCGCCCACGCGGTCAATACCCAACGCCGACAACACGATCCGGTCCGCCGGATCGAACGCCGACTTCACACCGTTCCACACCAGAAACGTTTGGCCACCCAGGGATCCCACCAGCGCCTCAGTCGGCGACAATTCCGCATTGCGGCCGCCGCCTATCTGCACGCCGCCGTTGATCACCGTGATAACCGGCCTGCTGGCCACCGAGTTCACCGCCGCCCGCTGGCACGCCGCCACCGACGTCCCCGAGCCGTTCGTCACGCTCATCGCGAACGGCGCCCCGATAATGCCGACCGGAAGTCCCTTCGGCTCTTTCGCGATCGACTCATGAGTAGCCCCGGTCGGATCCTGATTTGTCCCCACAATCAACCGGGCCGAGGTCAGATTCAGCACCGGATGCAGCCGACCGTTGACATTCACATACAGCTCATACGACGAGCGGTCCGCCACAATTTTCGACTTCCCGACAACCCCGGCCGGCCGGATAATCCCGAACACAAACGCGCCGCCAATCGCAAGCACCCACAACAGGGCACACACCACCGGCATCCGCCGAACCCACACCGCCAAATCGAAATGCATTGCTACATTGCGCAGCGTCAACCCATACCCGGTGCGCGACCGCAGCCACGAATACGCCGTGACCTGCTTCCATGTCGTCAACAGCCCCCGGTATCGGTCCGGCACCCGCCCCTGGCGAGATCCCGGCCCCTGCGCGTCATCATCAGCCACAGCAGCAGGCTAACAAGCAGTTACGACGAGCACCACAGGCAAAGACCATTACTGAAATGCGCCTTATAACACCCATCCACGAGCGTCCGGGCATCCGCTACACCTCAGTGAACCCGCGCCGCATGTTACGAAATGCACTGCACGACAACGCTAGCGCGGAATGCAGTGGCCCGTTACCATAGCCATGAAATCGGGATCACCGTCAAACTCTTAGGAGCACATCAGAAATGGCCTTCACCGTTTACTACCCGGAGAATGAATCCGGCACATTCACCGATGACGACACGTTCGCCGTCAGCGCGGGTGGCGTCCTGAAAGTGACCTACACGTCCAAGTCGATGATTGGCGACCCGATTCGCCGCACCGACTACTACAGCCCGAGCGCGTGGAAGAAACTAACTGAGACCCCAGCCTCGAACCACCAAACTCCCGGCACCGAAGGTATGTACAAGTAAAGTCGGTCAGTCAGGCGTTGACCGGTCCGACCGACGCGCCCGCTGCCGACGCCGTGTACACGATGTCCTCAACTGGCGAATCATCGCGACCCCACAACAACAGCGTCTCCATCGCGCGGACCTCCCAAAACCGGTTCACATACGCGATACCGAACGCCTCACCCGGCACCGATTCCGCCGTGAACCCAGGCCGCAGCGCACCCACCATCACCCGCGCATGGTCATAGCGCTTACGCAGCGCCTCCCACTCCGCATCCGGCAGCCAGCCATCCCGCAGCAGCAACTCCCACTGCGGCCGCAACGACGCGGCCGCCGGCATGTTCATCACCGCCTCCAACACCCGGTTCGCCAGATCCCGGCGTGTCGTCTCGTCCGCACGCCGCACATCGTCGTAGTACCGCTTGTCCTGCACCTTGAGTCGATGCGAATTGCGGCCCCCGTCACCTGTCAAGGGCTGAGCATCACGATCCGCCGACACGGACGGAACCGCCTCAGGGAAAATCGCTTTCGTCTGCTCACTCAACGGACCCATACTCGCCAAACCCAACAATCGCACCGTGCGCTGACTGTGCTGATCGCGCACCACCACGTAGTCGATCAACGTCCGCGCCGGATCAGCCCACCCAAACCACTTCGCATCGAAATTCTCATCATCGAGATCGACTCCAGCGTGCAGCATCGTCCGTGGCAGGAAAAACCCCTCCGGCAGCCACCCTGCACCGTCGTTGGTCATGACCACGACCTCCGGTGACCCCTCGGCAACCACCACCGCGGCCGCCAACACCAACCCCGGCACCGGCGAAATCGCGGAAGCTAGCGTCTTCACCGCATCTACAGCCATCCGCGCATATTGATCAACCCGCGCAGGAGCCTCCGACGAAAACGCAGCAGCCCCAGCGCTAATCGCCGGACCACCCAGACCAGCACCACCAGCGGCGGCCGCCGGCGACCCAACCGACCCCTGCGACAACCCCGGTGAAGGACTCGGGGCCGGACCAACATTCGACGCCGGGGGAGGAGCAGCCACCGGGGGCGCCGTTACCTGCCCACCCCCAGGAATGCCACCCATCGCAGCACCCATAGGACCTGAAGCGTGGGGAACGGACTGCACCGCAGGAGAACTCGCACCAAACCCAGGCGTCGGCGAAACTGCCGGCGACGCAGACGAAGACGACAACGCCGAAGCCGGCGGCACCGCCGCACTCACCGGTGGTGCCGACACAGACGGCATACCACCCCCACTCACACGCGGTGCACCCGAACCAGCGCCCGACGGCGCGCCACCACCAGGCGCACCCGTCGATGGAAGCGACGACGGCACAGGAGGCCTCACCGCGCCCGCACCATTCAACCCAGCCGCATCCACCGGCGGCCGACCCAAACCACCCAGACCCGACGCCGGCGACGTCACACCAGACGACGCACCCGACAACCCGGAAGCCGGACTACCCCCAGCCCCCAGCGACGACGGCGGAGTAACGGGCGCTGGTCCGACCGAAGCTGGTTTGGGGGCATCCGGACGTGATGTGGCGCCGCTCATCTGACCGCTGGAGTCGTGCGTCCCAGTCGTCTTATCCGCGCCAGTCCCGTCGGGACGGCCCGTATCCCCGTGCGGCTTACCATTCGCCTTATCATGGTTACTTGCATTTGAGTCCTCGTGCTGCGACTCCGATGGTGTCTCTGGCGGGCGTCCACTTTGGCCACCAAACTGCCCCGAGCCGGGGGTATTCCCCAGGCCGTCTTGCTTCGCTGGTGTGTAGTCAACGGCTTGCACGCTCGATCCGTTGCTTGGCCGGTTGCCGCCTTGAATCTGGCTGTCCTTGCCGTTCCACGATCCTGGGGTAATGGTGGCGAGGCTTGAGTACAGTCGATTGCCGTCGGCTGCGGAATCCCCGATGGCGGTGGCTAGAGTGCTGGCTACTTCGGCTCTGGCGCCTTGAATGCAGAAGAGTGCCACTGCCGCGTCCTGGTAAAGCCCTGATCGGCAATAGGCTTCGATGATCGGCCGCCAATGATCGACGGTGCTCAGCATCTCGGCCTGACCCATCTCACCGATATGGGCCATCGACGCCGCCGTGGCGGAGATGCTGCCCGCGTCCTCAGCGAGAAGCTCAGCGTCGCGAGCAATCTTCGCTAGTCGCGCGTGCATCGACTCATCATGATCGGACTGAAGCGAATTCAGCACGCCACGGCGGGCCGATTCCAACTGCTCGGCCCGCGTCGTTCGCGTCGACTGATGAGCGCTGTACGTCTGCGACACCTGCTTGAGCAGCGCAATGCCTGAGTCCTCGATCCACATGCCTTCAACGATCGCGGCACCGATCGGGTCGGCTGGCTTCATCCCGCCCGAAGCACCAGCTGCCGGCACGGCTACACCGCCACCGTCGACGCACCACTGTCACTCAGATTGACGCCGTTATTCGCATCTGTCTCAACGTAAGTCGCGAGGTTGTCGGTGCCGGTCGCTCCAGCACCGGCCTGTTCCGCGGCCGCCGCGGCGTTCGACGCCCCGTCACGTACCACCGAGAAATTGAGATCCTCCAGCGCCACCATACTGAATAAGTCTGTCCCCGCCGCCAGCACCGAAGGTGGCATTCCAAGGATCTCCGCTACCGCTCCAAACGATGAGGCCGCGCTAGCGACCTCAAGATTCAACCCCGCCATCAGCCAGGGATTCCGCAAATACGAAGGGGCGCGCTGAGCACTCGGTTGTAAAACAGGCCCGTGCCGTTTATCTCCTCGTTCGACGCATGGTCACGCTGACTGATCGTCACGGCGCGCAGGCCGGCGACGTAGTTCAACACAGCGGTGCGTAGCTCCTCGGGCGTGGAGGCAACCAAGGAGTTCTCCAAATCGGAGGTCAATTTGCTCATAGTTGCCACGAGCGTGTTAACCGTCCGAATGGAATTGGGGTCAGACCATGACAGCTTGTTGAACTGTTCGACATCGTTTACTGCACTTGCCACGGTTGGGTATTGGGTCCGCAGTACGTCGCACGTGGCCGCTTTCGCGTCCTCGGGTGAACTCACGGGCGGCGGCGCCTGGGCCACTGGCGGTTGAGCCACCGGCTGGCGATCCGCCGGCACCGACCGACTTGCAGAGCCGGCATTCGAGAATGCGACGATCGCGATCACTGATGCGATGGCCGCCAGCACGGTGACGAAGAGAGTGGCGGCCCGCCACCGCCGGGCAGCGTCCCGCAAAGCCGGTACCGCAGGAAGAGGGCGCGCAGGTGGTTGAGCACCCCAGCCAACGTCTGCACGCGGTGCGGGCGGTACGGGGACGCCGCCGGCTGCATTCGCGCCACTCCCAGGCGCGTTCCCCATCCCGGGGTGCACCGGGTCAGCCTGGGATGGGCGATCGTGTCCGATGCTCATCGCTTACCCCCTCTAAGCTGCAAATTTGCAGGTCAAGGCCGAATCTACGCGGACTGACCGACGAGGGCAACGAGCACAACACGGTCCGCGGGCCATAAGAGCGCGCAAACGCAGGACTGGCGGAGTGGCCACGTTGTCGCCCTGTTGTGGAACTCGTCGTTGGAGGGTTCAACGTACTGACTCGTCGTGCAAAGTGATAGGGACGTCGAGGCTGGGCCAGCCATGCCGCCACCGATTCCACCGATCCCCGGTATCGGCGGACCATACAACCAGCGCGATCACACCAACGATCATCACCGCCACCGTCAGCGAGATACCAGCAGTCGTCCGGCCAGCGCTGTGACGGACAATCCACACCGCGGCGAGTCCGGCCGCCAGGAACACACCAGTGAGAAGCGTTGCGGAAAACCAGCTTTGAGCGTGGCGCAATGCCCAACCCAGTATGAAATACCAGCCAATGCATGCCAAAACGCCAACGGCGAGCCAGATTGCGGCCTCGGTGAAAGCCGACCGCGCCTTACCGGTGCCACTGTCCGTGGAACCTTTGTACGCAGCGGTGAACGCGACGGCCAAACCACCCGTCGCTAAGGCGGTGACGACACCCAACGCGATCAGAACAAGGAACCACTGAACACCCACCCATGGCTGCGGATCCACCCTGGTGATATCGGCCAATGAGATCCCCGCGCTGACATTCATGCGGTGAGAGTAGGGCGATTACTGCGCAAATCTCGCCCACGACACGCCCGACTCGTAGGCTGATTACCAGCGCTTTCGAATTACACCCGTGTTACTCACGTTCAGGCATGGTATAGCCTGCTATGCCCTGGCCGGGTCCGGCCCACGACGTCGTCGCGTAGGCGTGGACGTCGACGCCGGCGCTGGCTAGGTCGAACACGCTGAAGCCGTACGGGTAGAGCACGTCGGTGACGCCGTGGATTGATCGCGCATCGAGCTGGGTTGTTGTAGGGGTGCCCATGCAGTAGCCATTGGGGGCCAGTGGAGGTCGACCCACCACGTAGCCCGGCGATGCCGGTATGAGCGAGTCGTCGTCATCGTTGATGCCTGTGGGAGGGCGATGGGTGATCACCATCTCGGCGGCCGCCAATGGATCGATTGCGGCCGCATACTGCCGCTTGCTTGCGTGAATAGAACGTCTTCGGGGCCCGGCTTATTTCGGACACAGCCTTGCACGGCGAGGTATCAGGGGTGCTCCGGTGGCCAAGGTGGGGGATCAAGGGCCGTCACACCATCAACGTTCACGCGGTAGCGGACCGTGCCGGATCCGGCCGGCGCCGCGAACGGCTCCTCGTCGATGATCCACCGGTACTGCACCGTCACGACATCATCGGTCACATCCGTAACCCGCGTGTACGGGCGTGGTTCCTCAGTCGCAGTCCCCACGAAGACTCCACGGTGGAACAGCAACAGGTGCTCGGGTGTCGACACGGTGCCCTGCGCGATGACTGCCAAAACCCATGTCAGGTCACCCGATCCGCCGCGCTGGCCCGCCGTCCACGTCAGATCTGGATCGCCCCACAGGCTCTCCAAGCCGGCCACCGCAGCATCGGCAGCTTCAACACCAGGGCCTTGCGCATCACTCACATCAACCTCGCTTGACCGACGGACAGAAAAGGCTGCCGCCCAATGAATCTGAGGGGGACACCGTGGGCGGCAGCCACCACATACGCTACCGGCCCACCCGGCACCACGCTCACGGAATTTTCCACGGCCACCACAACCGTCAGGCCTGAGACCCGCCGTCGGCCACCGCCAGGCGTCTGGCTTCCAGAGCCTCGATGTGTGCAGCGACCACATCTCGCTGTACACCCAGCAGGTACGCACCGCCACGGCCCGCCGCCGTCGACATTGCGGCGACCGGGTCCTCATCCTCATCGCCCAAGACGGCCGGCCTCAGCAGGGCCTCCCGGATCTCGTCGAGTTTCGCGCACACCGATTGCATCTCGGCGACCCGGCGGGCATCGTCAACATCGACCGGCGGCACGATGCTGTCAACCACGTCAAATGACAACGAGATCCGCCGCTCAACCTCGAACTGCGAGGTATCTTTCTCGCCCCACAGCGCGACCTTCGCGCTCAAGGCCGCGGCACTCATCATGTCGAGCAGCACCGTTCCCCGCAGCATGCTTTCCATCCGAGCCGCGATCACGTCCAGATCGAACGACACCCGATACGCAACGCCACCGCGGCCGGCCTTCACGTTGTCTGGTTCGGGCATATCTCCATACGCCCGAACACCTTCGGCTACCCGCCGAACCTCGGTGATCAGCTTCGCCGCAGCGACAGGGTCGCACTCCACACCGCGGCCGTAAAGGTGCTGATAAGCACTCTCCGCATCCGCCACGGTCCACACACCCTCGGCGACGAATGCATCGAACTCGCCGGCCGCGCTGCGCGCCTCGAACTCGTCCTGCGTCAATGCGAGATACCCGGCAACCGCTTCCACGGTCATCGTATGGGTCACCGATCCTCCCCTCGAAATCACTTGGCCCAGCAAGTCGCAGCAGCCTCACGGAAAGCCAAACACCCCACCAACGCGAGCGCAACGAGCAAAGCGCTCCTACGGGCTGGTGATTGGTGCGCCATGACGGTGAACCCCTTGCGAGCACAACTTGTCGGCGGCCGTTGCCATACTCGCCGTCATGAACACAACGCACCTGGCAGCTCCCATCAAGCGAATCATCGCCAGCGCCTTAGACATTCCCGCGCTCACCCCGGAGGATCGGAGAACGGTCGGCGAGTTGATCGACCAGGTCGATACCACCACCACCCACTACCGACCGATGCCGCACACCACCGACACCGTCGACAAATACTCAGGCAGCCTCAAAGACCTCCTCATCCAGGCCCGCGAGGTCGTCGCCCGCCACTCTGACCCGGCAGCGTGAGCTGTAATACGAAGTCTGGCCAGTGCCGGGAGCGCGGACGCCCGCCGCAGAAGTAACGGGCTAACCACGGCCGGGAATGGAACAACCACGGACCGAACGTCAACACGAAACGACATATCACACCGTGCTGAACACTCAATCGAGCTGTTTGACAGCGCGTTAACCGCTGTACTTCTCGAGCACCTGGTGCGCATCAGTCAGCAGAGCGACCATTGCCCGCACATACTCACGCGCCCCGATCGGGGTGTCCGCCACCGGCGCGTACGCCGCCTTCGCGGTATCGGCTTTCTCCAACAGGCCGTCGAGCTGGGCCCGATCAGCGGCCGAAAGGCTTCCTATCGTCGCCGCCCGGCCCAGCATGTCCCGCAGGGAAGACTCCATCAACGTCAACGACTGGGCACTCATGGTCTCGACTCTACGAGCCGCCACCGACACCGGCAACGCACACACTGGACTGCTACTGAGCTGACAGGTGGTATGTCTCAAGGACTTTCGCCAGCACAGGATTCTCATCAGGATGAGCGACGGGCTGGCCCGCATCGACGACCATGCCAGCCTCAACTTGCCCCCGCAGCCACACCGCCCAACACACCCAATCGCTGCCGTGCTTGGAGCCGAACCGCAGCCCGATCGCCGGATCGCCATCGCTAAGGACCGGGCCGGCCATCAGCTCAGCCAGCGCGGTCGTCACGAGCCGATCCTCACTGCGCAGATCAGACACCGTCACCGGAGTCTCCGACCGCTGATATCGCTCGCAGAGCGCCTGCGGCATGTTCTCGTGCAAGTACGTCACGGTGCTCGAATGCTCGGCGTCGACGAGCCACCCGCGATCCGGCAGCAGCATCGTGTACATCCGGTACTCGTAGAGCCAGTCCAGGTCAATCACGTACGGAGCCAGCCGCTTTCCTTCGCCCGCCCAGTCATCAGCAATCAGCTGCTCGACTGTCTCACCGTCACCGACATCGTCGAACAAGTCACTGGCCAGCATCGCCGGCGGCCGCTTGAGCCCGCCCAGCAGCTCGGCGTACGCACCCTCCGGCGTCGACGCACCATAGACCGTCCGCTCGCCAGGCAGATCAAACCGATTCCACCGCGCGCGCTCCGCCGCTAAACCCGGCGCGGGGCGCTGCAACGGCCCCAGGGACCCGTACTTCGGCTTCACCAGCCGGTAGATCGTCTGACGAGCAGCCGGCAGCAGCGCCATGCGCGTCGACGAGCAGATCAGTACATCGCTTGTCACCACTGCCCTTACCTCGCACGATCGACCGAGAAGATCACCTCAGCCTATCGGCTCCCGTCGACCGAAAAACGGAAGTCGCGCCGAGATTCGTCCGTACACCGTTACGCATGTCAGGGCGTGGTGTCGGGCGACGACGTGGCGAATGGGGAGACCCCGTCAACTACCCGGCGACGACGAACTCGTCGGCGGCCGCCAGGACCTCACTGAACCGGCCCTCGCGAATCGCCATATACGGCGGCACCTCGTCAAGGCGTGGGTTCGCCCCGATGAACCAGGCCCGGGCCACCTCGTCGCCCTCCGACTCAGCAATCGTCCACCAGGCCCGATGGGCGACCTGCAAGCGCTGCAACGACTCGATGCGCGGACGCGGGCCATCGTCTATCGCCCACTTATACGGCTGCTTACGGTTTCTGACCTGCGACAACGCCGCAACCACAGTCGGACCCAGATGGTCCAGCAATTCTCGCGCCAGTTCGGCCGGCGTCAGCCTCACCGCAGCGGTGTGACTGTGGATCGCGCCATCCGACACAGCCACGACAATCCACCTCCACCCGTTCCTGACGGTTTCTATAAAACCTCTACAGGGCCGATCGTATAAAAAAGCGACTAAAAAGCAACCACAAAGGGGTAACCGCTGCATTGCCGCACCAACACGAAACACCGGTTACAACGCCCAGCCGACCCGATACAACCACGGAAAACACCTCATCGATCGAAACCGTGGATTCTCTAGGTCCGGGCCGCAGGAGGCTGCCGCAGCTGCCGTAGGGCAACTGATCATCGACGCGGTTCGACGACGGGAACGCGGCCCCCCGCAGCTTCTGCTGCTCTTCCTGTCGTCGGTGGCTGCAACACTGAACCTATGACCCATCCCGAGAACAACGATGAGCTGCAACCCGACTACTCCTGGGAGAACGGCCACGAGATCCTCGGCATACTCGAACCGAAAGACTCAACCGCCGGAACCGCCACCGACGACTGAGCCCCACAGCCGCCGGGCGCTCAGCAGTGGTTGGCCAATGAACGAAGCATGCCCCCCTGATCGGCCGATTATCGGCATACACCACCGGGGCGGTTGTCAAGGCCGCTACGCGCCGCACGCGGTCGACCAAGAGGTCGAGCCTGGACAACCACACCGGCGGCGCGCATGACAGCCTCTATCAGGGAGCCCAGGGAAAGACCGGGGTTCAAGGTTTTGGCTCGGCGGCCACCGACGACAGGACACGAGACAATGCCTGCAACGCGACAGCGGCGGGGTCTGAGATCGCCCGCACAACAAGGATCGCGTCACGATGACGTTGAACATGGCCCACGCGAAACATCTGTTCGTGATGGCCGACCCGATTTCGCACACCCCTCAACCGCTCCAAAGCTGAGCTGAGCAGGTACCCCTGTGCCACCGACGATGGCACCGACGAACCGGGTGAAAACCGAGTCCAATGCCGCGATCTCGACACATTGGGCAGATGGGGGAACGCATGTTGAGTGCCATGAATCCACAACTGCTCAGACCTGGTCAAGTTCGAGCGAAGCCGGCCACGAGCTTGCGGTGTCGGTGCCGTGATTGGGAGCAGATGAACGAGGTTTCCGAAAGTCAATTGTGCGACAAGGTCATCGTGGCTCACCGGCTGGCCTTGCCGAGGATGCGGTCCGAAACTCCGGTCGGCGGTGCCGCGTTTGGCCGCAGCTCTGCTCGCCGAATCGTGCAGCTCGGTCATCACCCGCGCGCCCAGCACGCGGCGAAGTGTCGGCGCCGGCGCGGCGATCCAGTCCGGCCCTAGACCTTGTGCGGTGTTCCATTGCCGCAGTGCGTTGTCCAGTGCGTGCCGCACCACAGTCTCGGTGTAAGCCAGGACCTCATACCATGCCGAACACATCTCGACCTGCCACTGGTATAGCGGAGCGATATCCGCATCAGTGCAGGCAGTGCCACCATTGGCGGTCCACAGATCGCGGTATGGCTGCAGCCTCGCACTGGGAAGCGCGGCGACGATGCGATGCGGCATGCGCAGACCCTACATAGCAAAGTGCCCCGCACCAGGCGGGGCACTCACTCAATAACGACCGATCTTTGTGTCGGAAGTTTTCCGCTCACGAGTGTAGCTGATGACCGCGGCAGCCCGCCAGAATTTCCACACTCGCTTCGCCTACAGCTGCGGCAGAACTCCGGGGCGGTGTGCCAGGTCGGCGGGTGCGCGAGCGATCCCACGCAGGCGACATCTCCGCCAGCCGCGCGTTGTCACCGCGACTCATCCCAGGCGCGTCGAGGACCTCGGTGATGGGATCCCGCATGTCGCGACCCTCAATCAGATTGCAGCGTGTCGCTACCCCCAATCAGATTGACGTCGGTCAATACTGGGCGACATGGCACAACCGCACAAGGGAGATAGACGGGCCTACATCGTCGCCATTGAGCTGGCGGTCCGCCGCGAAATCCATTCACTCGCAACAGATTCCAAGCTGAGCGTGTCTCAGTTCGTTGCCAACCACCTGGCCATGCACGCGGGCCTGCCCGAGTTCGTCGAGCAGCCGTCCCCGCGGTTTCGTCCCACCCAGTTCGCTCCGGACGTGAAAACCGTGACGATTCGGTGCCACAACGACGTTCGCGCGCGGGTTGCCATGAAGGCTGCCCACGCCGGCTACCACGCGCCGGCGCCGTACGTCGTTGACTTCGTGACCCAACTGGCCAAAAACGGTGGCGTCGCCACCGAAATCGAATACGCCTACCAGGAGGAGCTGCTAACGAGCGCATAAGGAGAGTGCAGATCTGGTGCACTCACAGCACTTTTGGCGGATCTAGGCTTTTTTAACATGCGTGACCCCCCCAGAAAGTTTCTAGAGGGGTCACGAGGCTGAAGTTGGCGCTTCAGGCCTCCACAGATTCCGTCCCCTTCACGAAATGCCTTCCATCCGTTGACCGCGGCAGGCGTTTCGACATCACGCGAAGTGACTTCAGCAGCACGCTTGTTGGGCGAGCTCCCGTTGTGTCCGACGAACGTGCCACTTCTAGTGGAGAGGTACGTCCACGTACGCATTTGATGGTAACTGCTGCTCGCAGGAACCTGCAATATCAGCTATAAATCCGTTACTATGCGTGTCGCATAGCACAAGTAGGCGTAGTTCCGCAAACGCCCTTGTCGCAGTGTCGGCACCGTATTCCCTGACCTGGGAAAAGCCGCCCGCTGACCGTGGTTCATCGCCTCAGCGGCCACGCCGGGGAACGGCCTACGTGCACCGTAAGCGGGCCCGCCGTGTACCTCGCGGAGTGTGGCTCGCCACGTCCCGCAGCCATTCGCTAGATGATCTGCACGACCATGCACGTTTTGCCGGTAATGACGTTGTCGAGCAGCCCCGCTGGATCAAGCAGCTCGCGCTGGCACTCGGCGCGGGTGCGTACGCCGGCATCCCCGTGTGGAAAGGCGCACAGCATTGGTCCCGGATCGCGGTGCCAGTCGCGTATGCGCTGTGGTACAAGCAGATTCGCCCCATGATGCCCAGCAACGGCGTCTCCCAGCGAGCCCTTGTCAAGGTGGCCGACGCCCGGGCCGGCTTCGCTGACGGTGTGACTGGCCAGCACTGCCGACCCAAGGTGAGCACCCTCGCGCGGATCACCGGGCTCGACGAGCGCACGGTACAGCGGGCGTCGCTGGCGCTGCGCCTTTTGGGCTGTGCGACTGAGGTCATGCGCGGCCGGCTGCGCACCAAGCAGGAGCGGCTGGCGTCCTGGGCGATGGGGGACCGCTCGCGGGGGTGGGCGTCGGTGTGGGCGCTGCACGTGCCGCGGCCGGCTGTGGATAACTCGCGTGATGAACGTGGCTTGTGGAAGCCGGTTTTCCTTGAGCTGTCACCCCATCCCCGTAGGGGGTCTATATCTGTTGAAAAAGTTCCTTTTAGGAGGAACTCACCTACCGGAAGTTGTCCACAACCCTCACCAACCGATGCGGAAGCGGGCTGGCGCCCGCCAATGAACGGAGGCGCTTCGCGCCCTGCACAGAAGAGACAGAGTTCGCAGGGTCGGAGGAATGCCGGAGTTGACGAGGCAGGGCGATTGCTGGCGGCCAGGTGGCTTGCTGACGGACAAACACCGGCGTGGGCGGGTAGGCACACCCCCCGTGGTTGGGCACGGGTGTTGGCCGGTCCTGCTGCGCACGGGTGGACCCCGGCGGACCTCAACATGGCGTTGCACGAATGGGTGCATGTCGGTGGGAACTGGTGCCCGGCCACGCCGTACAAGCCGATCGGGCTGCTGGCCACGGTGATCGCCTGGCACGGTGACCTGGCCGATCCGCCGGCGGCTGCCGAGCGTGCTCGTGAGGCGGCCGAGCGGGCCGCTGAGCGTGCTGCTCTGGCCAGTGAGCGGGCCGCAAATGCCGCCAAGGACGTCGTGAAAGCGTCCCCGGCGCATCGGGCCGCAGCCCGCCAGGCGTTCGCCGAGGCTGAGCGTGTCCGCCGGCGGGGCAGGCCGGTCGAATGAGCTTGTGTCTACGGGGTGAAGCCGCTGCCGTGGCCGCCGGCCGGGCGAGAGGACCGGCCACGACCGGCCACCCGTGTGCTCGACGCGGCGGCTCCGCCGCCGGCGGCGCCCTGGCCACCGCCACGCGCCGGGCGGTGCATGCTCTGCTGGGCGATCCTGGCCGCGTCCTGGCGAGTCGCCTTAGCCATATCCCGGGCCCGCTGCGCGGGATCGGTCGCGCCGGGGCGCCCAGCCGGTCCACCGCTGCCGGCCGGACCCGACGGACCGCGTCCGCCACCGCTGCCCGCGCGGGGCCGGGGCTGATCGGCGGAATCCTTGGATGATCCACCCTTGAACGCGCGGTGAGCGATCCCCGCACCAGCCGAGCCGAAACCACCAACCAGGGCCCCGGCGGCCGCGGCAGCCGGATGCGCCCGGCTCAACATCATCTGAGCGGCCTGCAGGCCCGCATTGATCCGCGACGAGGTTCCTCGGTTGTTGACCGGCCCGCCACCACCTGCACTAGAGCCGCCGACCAAGCGGCCGCCGCGCGCCGCCGACACCCCGGCCAGTCCCGCGGCCGTTCCAGCCGCGGCCGGGCCGAGCATCTTGCCGGGGGAGGGGTGTGGGGAACTGGGCATCTGCATCGCCGCCCGGTGCAGCTTGCCGATGTGTTTGACGGTCACGGTGAACGCGATCATGCAAATACCGGTGATGACCATGCGCGCGGTCACCGAATGAGACAGCAGCGCACTGCCTATGGCGGCCGGAAGGTTCCACGTCGCCATCAGAACCAGGACATAGACTCCGGTCAGCACCATGTAGCCGCCGTAGGAGATCACCTGGGTGACGAAGTCGTAGCTGACCAGCCGCAGGAACCGGCGCGGGAAGCCGGGAACGAGCCCGTAGACGATGAACGCCGGCGCGAAGCCCCCGTAGAACAACGCGCGGAACAGGCACATGAGCCCGCACCAGGCGAACCAGGCACCCACGCTGAGGCAGGCCAGGATCACCAACCATAAGAAGAAACCCTCACCGAGGCCTCCGGTCCCGATGTGTTCGGTGACCTCCGCGGGGCAGTTGGCGAATATTCCTTCCGCCAATGTCTTTGCGTTGCCCGAGCTTTGGCCCCGATCCCAGGCCGCCGCGCAGGCAGCGTCGCCGTCGATACTTCGGCCGAGCATCCACTGTTGCAGCGACTGGCGGATCGCATCGGCGAACCCGGTTTGCATGTCGTCGAACTTGCGGTCAACCGCCGTCGATCCGTCAGAGATGACCCGGCCTTGTGACATCAACGTTCCCGCGATGCCGCTGGCGACGGTGCGGACTTGGTCGATCCAGCCCGACGGGGCGAGCATCTCACCGAGTAGGCCCCGGCCGAACGTGAGCCCGAAAATGCCGAGGAACCAGGTGATCCCGATGGTTGCGCGGCCGCCGGTGTAGTGCCCGAAGACCATCATCATGATTCCGATGAGCGTGCCCAGCACGATCCCGATGCCGAGGAACGGTGCGGAGTCGAGGACCTTGTCGATGCCCATGCCGATCGCGCTGAAGATGCCGCCGAACAGCTCGTTCCAGAACACTGCGCGAAGTGCCCGCATCAGCCACAGCATGAACGCGGCGGTTACCACAATCAGGCTGGTGAAGAACTCCCCGACAATGTTGTTGATCCCAGCGGACATGCCCTGGTCGGCGTGGATGCGGGGTAGTACGCCGTTCCAGTCGGCCAGTGAGTCATCGGCCCTCACGAACATGTTTGAGGTCAACGCGACGCCGTGGGCGTCTTTGACGCCGAAGAACGAGAAGATGTTGTCCACAGAGTCGGCGTAGGCCCTCGGAGCGAACAGGAACAGGGCGAACAGCGCGAACTGCAGGCCCCACACGGTGAAGAAGGTGTAGCGCTGCCAGCGTGGCCGTGCCAGCAGCCACACCCACAGCATGCCTACCGATCCGGTCATGTGAGCTGTGGCCTCGTGTCGGCGGCCTCTTCCCATTCGGGAAACACCATCTCGAATGTCTTGATCCACCCCAGCTCCCCGTCGCCGATGCGGATGAGGCACTCACCCATGCGGTCGCGGTCGATCACCTCGCCACCAGAGGACCGGTGGAAAGCGTCGTTGACCTTGTTGCGGGGCGACAAGCCGGTCGACAACGTTGCGGCGATGCCGGGATGGCGGTCGACGTCAACGGTCATCCAGCGGGCCGCCTCCACCGCTTCTAGCGCCGACTCGACGCTGAACATGACCCGTACCCGGGCCAGGTCATCGTCCATGCCCTCAAAGTCGCGCCACGGCTTCTGGGAGAGCAGCCAGCAGTCCACGTTGGCCGCCGGCCCGGTGCGGAAGATCTCGAACACCAAGTCGCGCAGGACTTTCATCGACATCGTGCGCCAGCCCTCGTCGAAACCGAGAATGTCGCGAGTTTGCCTGCTGTAAAAGACTTTTCGCAGGTAGTGGGCGAAGAGCGTCATGACGGATTGGGCGATGAGCTGTGAGGCGGTGAGTTCTTCGCCACCGGATCTGGCTGCCTGCACTTCCTCCTCCTTGGGCAGGCCGAGGTCCTGGACGTCGACGATCAGCAAGCTCACCGATCCCATGTCCAGCGCGGGCAGCGGCTCGCGTCGGCCCGTCGCAGGGTCGACTCGGCCGAACAACGACTGCCCGGCGCGGGTGCCCGACCAGCTCAGCAACTGCCTGCCCAGGGCACGAAGTGGTGGCGGGCAATGTTGGGCGTCGTTGAGGAACTCCAGCAGTTGAGCCGCTGAGCGCCAGGGGCGTTCGTTGATCAACACGCGCAGTTCGCCGGCCACGTCGCTTTTCGTCGAGATCCCGGCCATGCGGATCAGCTCGTCAGCCAGCAGGTCCTTGCCGAGCTGGCCGCCGATCGTGATCAGTGAATCCACGGTGTATTCGCCGGCGGCCAGATTGACCGCGGCCGACCCCGGCACCACCTTGGCGAAGTTGCGCCATTCGCCCTTGGCGTCGAAGAAGACGACACATGCGCCGGAAACGGCCTCTTCGGCGGCGTTGAGCATCGCGAAATGTGTCTTGCCTTTGCGGGGATCGCCGCCGATGACCATGCCGCCCGTCGACACACGCCGCGCAGCGCCGCGGAAGTTCACGAACACGAAATCCAGGTCGCCAGACATCTTGTTGAGACCGACCACGCGGCCTTCGGTATCGCCGAAACGGACACTGCTCAACGGGATATGGCGAGCCCACCCAGTCCTGCTGGTGTACTGGGCGTAGGTGTCTTGAATCGACAGATCCTCAACACCAGGTCTAATCGCCCGGTAGATGCGCTTCTGCTGGCCCACCGGGGCGGCGACCTCCATGCGGAGGCCTTCAAGGACATCGGTCAATTCCGCGTACCCGGCTCGAGCTTCACGCTCGGTCGGCGCACCGACGGTGAAATACGTGGTGTAGATAACTTCCGCTTCCCGCGGATACATCGACAGTTCCTGCTCGAAATCGCTCAGGGCCTCATCGCTTTGTTCCAGTTCCTGGGTCGTGCGCCGCCCGCCCTGCTGGTCGTACTGCTCGTTGATCTGACGGAAACCTTTTTGGTTGCGCCGGTTCGCTTTACGCAGCGGCAGAAGGTGTGCCCGCTGGGCCCAGTCAACATTGACGCGGCCTCCGTTGATGTCCTGGAGATTGGCGATCAGGCCGGTGAAGTTCGAATCCGGGAAGTAGATGCCCCCGGCCGGCATGGACTCGACGGCCACATGGATCTGATAGCTCTCACGCTTCTGATCTTTGTCAAAGGAAGTGACGCGCAGCATCGCGGTCATGTCGTGCTCGTCGAGATCGACCTGGGCCTGCCACCGGTGGCCCAGCACCGCCGCGTCGCTGTACTCCGGCAGCGGCAGTGGGACGTCGAGCACTCCCAACGTCTGCTGGCGGCGATACAGCCAGCGGATCTGTGGAGAAGTCGGCCGAATCGGCGCAAACGCCTTGGGGATCCGGTCCTCCACTTCCAGCATCAACTGCCAATACAGATCCAGCGTTTCGCGAGAGGCCTTCGGAGCGAGAAAACCGGCCCGCACCAACCGCTGATGCAACGCACGTAGCGGGTTGAGCGCAGAGCCGTGCGGTTCGAGACGTACCCACATCCAATATGCCGGGAAGCGCGGCTCCGTTGCTACGGCCTGCAACCGTCGGCCTTCCGCGATGTGCCCGAACAATTCGTACTCCTGCAGGTCAACGTTTTTGATCTGCTGGTCGTAGATGAAGCGGGGGTCTTTGAGCGTCGAGGTTCCGGCGAAGCCGGGGCGCAGTGGCAGCAGTTCGGTCAGGGCGCGGTGGGCGTGGGCAGCGGCCGCGGCGCCGGCCTCGTTGGCCAGTGGGCGGTCCGGCGGGGTGATGATCCAGTAGGCGAACACCCCGAACGGGCTGAAATGCAGGTTGCCGTAAACGTCGTGCAGTGGTGCGACCTTGTTATCTGACCAGCCCATCAGTGGCGGCTCCGCTTCTGTGTGAATACCGGTGGCTCGTGCAGCTGCATACTCATCCGGATTCGCTGCGTGCGTTGGATATTGCGGCTAGCCGAACGTGGCCGGCTGCTACTGATCGAGGACACGAAAGGTAGGCGCACCCACAGCATGCGGGCGTATCCCTCGGCGGCCAGGCCCGCGCCGCGGTCGGGTGCTGAACTGAACCCCAGCGCCACCATGACCGCGAGCGTGACGACCGCGACCGGCCACGTCAGCCAGGCTGCGATGCCCAGCTTGGAGCCGACCGCGAATGCGACGATCCCGCAGAAGACGCCGATCCCCAAGACGGTCAGCTGCACGCGGCTCAGGACGATCGGTAAATCGAAACTTTTGTCGCCGAACGGAATCCGTGCGAGGTGAACACCCAGGACGCGGGCCCGAGTGAAGGTGCGGGCAATCCAGCCCGGCTGGGAGACAGGTTCAGTCATAGAATGCTTTCGGCTCAGGCCCGGTTGAACGGATTACCGTGAGAAGGTTGGTGCAGCTCGGTTTCGGTGTTCTTGGTGATGCCGATCCACTTCTCGGCCGTCAGGAAGAACGCCGCCACGGCCACCGAGGCGATCAGCAACCCTATGCCGACCATGCGCGCCCGGGCGAGCATCCCAATACCAGCGGCTGAGATCAGAATGAATGAGGCGATCGCGGCCCAGATCTTGTACTTGTCGAACAGGTTGTTCATCACGTCATCCCAGGTCACGCCAGCAGCCAACGTGGTTGTGGCGGCGAGGTTCTGGGTCAGGTCCAGCCCAGTGATAACCATGTGTGTCATGTGAATTGCTTCTCCTTGTGAAGGTGATCGGTTGTTTGGTGATGACAGCGCTGAGCCGGCGCGTGGCTCAGCCGCCCGGTGGCAGCATCCGGCCCGTCATCGCCGGCATGTTCTCGACTGCCGCAACGGCCCACCGGCCGGCGGAGTCGACGACCAGCAGCGGGTACTGCATCGGCTTGATGCCACCACTGGATCGTTTGCCGGTCACGGTGGCCAGTACGTGCACCTGTTCGCCCGGTTGTGGGGGGCCGTCGGCCGGTGCGTCGGCCTGCACACTTTCGATCGTCAACTCCGAGTAGAGCTGGCCTAGGCCGGTTAGGCCGGAATCGGCCGTCGTATATGAGCTGACCTTGTCGGCAGGACCGGTCAGGTATGCGGTGAGGAAATCCTGGACCACGCCGTAGAGCGGTGCCGGATCCTGCCGGCCGCCAGCACCATTCGTTCCACCCCGGATGTCGTGGGTGTAGGTCAGCTCCATGTCGACCCCCGCCGGCAGCCCCGTTGCTACGGGTGCGGGCAAAGCCGTTGCGCGCGGTCCGCCGGTGCGGGGCAGGGAGACCATCAGCTGCGCGAATTGGTGGGTGGCAGTGTCGTCACCGGCTTCTTTGATGTAGTAGCCCACCAGCACCGACCACATGCTCAGGTCGGCGGTCTTCAACGTCAGCTGCGGTGTATAGGCGCGTACACCCGTTACGGTCGCGGCCATCGGCGATCCCTTACGCCCATTCGGCGGGATCGTGAAGCAATCCGACAGTGAATCGAGCGTGTCCGGTGTTGATCTCGCCCACCGCTCAACGCAATCCGTAGCGAACATCGCCACCAGGCCCGAATCGTTGTCGCGCTGGGTCCATTGGGTCATCGCGTCCGGTTTGGCCGGTCCGGAGTTGGCCCACCGGACGCCTGCGGAGATCATGTTCACCAGCCCGTACAGGAACACCGCGACCACGAGAACAGCCGCGATGCCGCCACCGATCCATACCCAGCGATGATGTGCGGTGTTGTCCCACATGTCGCGAATGCTCATGACACCGCATGCCCCTTCAGCTTGAACCCCCACAAGGCGATCGAGGTTGCATTCGGGTTGTTCTCCGAGGTTGATCCAGCATCGGGTTGTGAAGGAAACAACTCGCCGACGCCCGGGACCCCGGTAGTCGACGGGGCACCGGGCGGGGGAGAGGTCGGCGTGATCTTCTGCTCCGGTGGGGGAGCATCGCTGGCCGTCACGGTCAACTCGACAGCACTGGCGATCAAGCGGTTCAATGGAAGGCAGAATTCCGAACGCACGCCGCGCGGAGCGAGCGGAACCACAGTGCGGTCAATGTCGTTGAACAGCAACGAAGCTTCTTGGATCAGGCGGTAGTGGAACCACGCGTCGCGCCCATCAGGGCCGGTGCCCTGAAAACCGGGCCAGAAGCAAATCCCTGTGATCACATACGGTTTCGGCAACGTCACGACGAGTTTCTGCCCGAACGGAACACCGTCTGTTGGGCACGTCCACGCCGATCGGGGATCGGTGCTGGCGGCGAGTTTCGGATCGGTCTGACCTGCACAGTCCGCGCTGAACGTTGCCGGTAGATCCTCGTTTTCGACGACCGGCTTGACCGGGCTTGCCGGCGGGCGAGATCCACCGGTCGGCAACGAGGCCTGCTGCCCCGAAGGCGGATCGGTCTTCTCTGGCGGACGCGAGCTGAACCACACGATCACGATGATGGCCACGACGGCGCACACGCCCAGGGCCAGGACTTTGATCAGGCCCCGATCGTGACCCGCTGAGTCCTCGTGTCGATCGAAACTGTCGTCGGTATCGGTGGTTTCGGTGTCGGCATTGCCCTGGGTCGTATCAGGACCGGCATTAATGCCCTCGGCGTCGGCGTCTTGGCCGGCGCGGCCGTTGTCCGCCGGTTCTTCGTCGGGCCGGTCGTCGACGATTCCTCTGTCGCGCCGCTGCGGCGGCCCCGGGATCCGATCGCGGAGCCGGCCGGCGCTGTCGTTTGGCTTGTGCTGGCCCGGCAGTGTCAACTTCACATTGCCCGCCAACGGGTTAGGAAGCGCTGAGGACCGTGTGCTCGAGTCCTCGGCGCCATCCTGGTGGTGGTCGTCGCTCACTGATCGGGTCCCCATCGCAGACTGCCGGACTGCTGCCGCTGCGGTTGCCGCGCAGGATGCAGAGTCGCGGTCCCGGAGTCCACGTGCAGTGGGCACTGAGTCGGTGCCACCACGTAGACCACTGGCGCGACGTCACCCGGATCGCGGTAATAGTGGTCTTGCAGACCACTGTTCGAATGGTCCTTACGCCGTACCAGAAGGTGCACGCCAAGACCCACCATTCCCATCAGAAACAGCCCAGCCACCTTTACGCCACCCACTTGCCGAATCGGATCCAAAAGCAACCACATCAGCAGGTACACCACGAATTTCATTTGTGCGGCCCCTCCGCTGAAATGTTTGCCCAACCCCCCGAAGAGGTGTCCGCCCGAGCATATGGTGACCAGAAATCGAGCGCAACAAGCACAAATCGAGCGCGACAAGCAGACCACGTCCGGCATGTAGCATTGCGAATCCCGCACGCGATACCATCTCTGACGTGGATGACCCCTCACCCGCCGGCCTTATCTCCCTGGCAAGCGCCATTCAGGCCCGCATGGACATTCTGGGCTTGACGATCCAGGAGATCGGCGACCGGGGCGGCCCCAAGAGAGCCGCCATGCGCGAACTCATCAACGCACGCCGTGTCCCACGCAAATCGACGCTCATCGAAATCGATCGTGTGCTGGGCTGGCCGGCAGGGCTTTGCAAAGATGTCCTGGAGGGAAACACCTCGGCCCCCGCACCTACCGACTGGCTGGAATTGCCTGACCAAAACCGGATCGGACTGGTCCGCTCGCAGCTGGTCACACTGCGTAAAGAGCACAGCCAGCTCGTGGATTTCCACCGCGAACGCGTCGAGCAGATCGACGGACTTCTCGACCTCTTGGACCAGGAGCTCGGCGGCGGCTAGACCCCGAGCCAGGCGTCACAGCCCCGGAATGCGGTGCCCGTTGCGGGCTTTGAGCGCGGGGGAAGGCTTCGGTGCATGCGACCCGCCGGCATCCGGCGCAGCAGCAGTGGCCGCGCGTAAGGCCCTCTGTCCGACGAACAGGCCACGCACCGATGCACCCACTATGGCGTCGGTGATCAGTTCTTGCAGGTCCTCGACGTTGTTAGCGGAGACCGCCGCGTCGTCGATCATCAACGCGTCGAGCAACCCCAGCCCATTCGCGCAAGCCCAGACCGATTCGTCCGGACTGTAAGCCTCGGCCCGCGCGCAGAGCAGCTGCGCGCTCTGCTTCGGTGTGCCCGACGATGCCAGCTCGGTGTAGAGCTGCATGAACCGTGTGTGCTGGTCGTCGGCCGTGTGGTCACTCATCGCCGCGAATCAGACCATGTTCGCGATGTTTTCGAGGTCCAGTTCCTTCGTCAGCTCTTCACCGACCGCTTGTCCCCGGCCGGAGGCCTCCACCATCGCGTCACTGATCAGGTCCTCGAGTTCCTCAGCGCTGTACTCGGCGATCGCGTCATCGTCGATTTCCAGGTCCCGCAGAAAACCCTGACCGTCGCAGCACGCCCAGATCGTCTCGTCCGCGCTCTTACCCTCTTCACGCACGCTGTCCACTTGCGCGCTGATTTCGCGGCCCCGGTCGCGGATATCCAGCACATCCTGCAGAACCTTTCGCGCGGTCGGCGAAAGGTATTCACGCGCAATTACATCCATTTCACTCAACGACGTCACTCCTGCTTACTGTCAATTTTGGTCTCCGCGGCTTTCGCACGCCGAGATTCTTCCATTTTCTGATTGCGGCGCTCCGTTTTGGATGCCATCCGGTCGTTCTCAATCTGACCAATGACGCGTTCGGAATTCGCGCGGCTCGGCGCCACCAGTTTCTTTCCGTTCGGCGAGGCCTCCGATTTCGACCCGCCTCCGAGCCCACTGGGGCTCATCGCACCGCCACCCATAGGCATGTACGGAGCGCCCATGCCGCCCATTCCGCGGCTGCCCGGACCGGCGTCTGACGTGGCCCGCACGCTCGGACCTGTGGGTGGCGGTGGTGACGCGCCGGGTGGCGCAGCCGCCGTACCCATCGACGGTCCCATCGCCGCGGCCGGCTCGGTAGCCTCTCCGCCGCCACCACCGCCGCCGAAATTGCCTCCGCCACCACCGAAGTCAGAGCTGGAGAGGTCTGGAGTGCTCAGGTCGGGGGTGTTGGCCGACGTTGCGCTCTTGGCGAGCTGCCCTAGGCTGCTGGTGGCCATCTGGACACCTTGCTGTCCGGCCTGAGCCACCGCACCGATCGCCGCGCCAACGGCGCCGACAGCACCACCGAGGATGCCAGTGAGCAACTGGCCACCCATCGACAGCATCTGCTCCGGATCGCTGGCGCCCTGGTCGTCGGAGGCAGCGTCGGCCACATCGTCACCCAGCGGCTGGCCCGTCGCAGGATCGACCGGCTTGCCCGTCAGGGGGTCCACGGCCTGCCCGGTCACGGGGTCGATCGCGTACTGCCCGTATGCCGTTCCGGCTTGCGTGTACCCCTGGCTCAGATCGCTCTGCGCTTGTAGCACCGCCGCGGTGTACACACCGGGATGCTGGCTCTCAGCGGCCACCGCATTGTCCAAATTCGCGTTCCACGCCGTGAACTTCACCGGGTGCGGAACACCGGCCGACGGGTCCACCGCGGTGCGGAAATCTGCCGCGTGCGTCGAGGCCCAGCCGCTGACCTTCGTCACCGATTCCCCGTGGCTCACGAGATCGCTGTGCACACCACTGACGGTGCGATCGGCTCCGTCGTGCGCCGAGCCGGACCACGTCGACCCCAGATTTCCCTTGAGGCTGTGCAAGTCGGCCGCGGCGGTCTCTACCGCACCGGCATGGTCTGACCACGCCGCCGCGAACGTCTCAGGGCTAGTTGCGCCGGGGCCCGAGTGAAGCGCCGCCGACAGAGCTTCTGGTGAGGCGACGGGTGACGCCGTGTAGACCGTCGGGACCGCCACCGGCGCTGCCTGCACCGCCGGTATCGAGGGCCGCGCGGCAGTTGAGGACCAGGCGCCGTCCACCTTAGACAGATTCGCTTGTGCCGTCTGATCTTGGGACTGATATCCGGTGGCACTCGCCCGCAGCTTGTCGGCCGTCTCGCCGAGCTGGCGCCACGCCGACCACAGCGCGTTGACTGTCTCGGCTGCTTGAGCCGAGATGCTGTTGGCCGCCACCACCGACGCCGGATCCGACCCTGCCGGGACGAACGCCACCGGCAGCGCGGCAGGGCTCACCGCCGCGCGGATACTGTCGATCCGTGCGGCATGCGCCCGCAGGTCATCAGGGTCTGCATCTAGTGCCGCCACCGCGGTTGCCTCCGCTCCTTACCCGCTGCGCGGCGCGTCCGGCAACGTTGAACCGTAGCCGCCCTGCGGCGGGTGGTTGGCGTCCCCGGGGGACGGCAGCCACTGGCGTTCAGTGCCTGGGGCTGGCGGCGGCTGAGGATTGGCTCCCGGGACACCCGGCAGCAGAACTGAGTCACCCGCGCGCAGCATTTGAGCGTTGACCTCGTCCTGGCCTTCGTAACCGCGCGCCGCGGTCACCAGCTTGTCAGCGTGCTCATCGTGCTCCCGGCCGACACCACTCCACGACTGTGCTTGCCGTGCCCGTGCTGCGCGCCAATTGTCATGCAGCGCAGCGTTTATCTCGCCGAATGCGGCGATATCGGACTCGGTCTGGTTTTGGTCGTGAGCCCCGGCCTGTACCTGTCCCTCGGCGGCCTCACGGAACTTCCCGGACCGCGCCAACAGCACAGACGGATCAACGTCCATGTCGCCCATAGTCATTACTCCTTGTCTTGTTCGGACAAACTCGCGGTCACGACCCAGACGGCTGCGTGTCGGAGCCCTCTGGGACTGTCCGCAAGGCCTGACCGTTGGCATCGTCAGTGTTGCCGTAGCCTCGGGCTGCCGCCGACAGTTTCTCCGCATGCAGCTCGTGGTCTTTGCCCAGCCCTGCCCACGACTGCGCTTGAAGTGCTTTGACCGTCCGAAACTGTTCATGCAGGATCGCGTTGATTTCGCCGAATGCGGCGATATCGGATTCGGTCTGCGACCGATCTACCGAACCGGCCGTAATCTGATCTGTTGCAGCGTCACTGAACTTTGCCGCCCGGACCACCAGCAGAGACGGATCAACGTTCAACTCAGACAATGTCCTTGCTCCTTTCGGTCGTCAATTGTTTGCCTTAACCTACTCGCAAGCACATACAAGCGCACTGATCAAACGGTCCATAAGAAGGGTGACCATGGAACTGCCGCAGTATCCCCAACCGATCGAGGTGGCCAGCAATGACCGGTCCATTACCGTCGGGGTGAACGCTTGGGGCCAACCAACTGGTGTGCAGCTCACCGAGGACGCCCGCCGGCTTGCCGGCGCCGAGCTTGCCGCTCGGATCAAGGCCCTCTACGAGATTGCCAAAACCGCTGCGCTGGCTGTCCATAACGTCGAACATCATCGTGAGACGAAGACCTGGATGCCGTCCTGGCCGACCGCCAACCACGTCGAAACGCTGCTGCGAGGGCTCACGTTCTAAACTCATTACGGCAGAATTCGTTTCACGACAATCCGGCCCGTCGGCATGCTGCCGAAGGCAACCGGTTTCCCCGACTGCGATGCCTCGATGATCCTTGATCCCGCCCCGTAGCCAGTGGCCATCACGACATGGCCGGGCCCGGGATTACCGCCCTGTGATCCGAAGTTGCAGAAGATGAGATCACCAGGCTTGATCTGACTCGGCGGGATCTGCACACCCTTCGTGATCTGGGTGAAAGTGTCTGGGCCGATATCGATTCCGATGCGCTTGTACGCCCATCCCGTCAGTCCTGAGCAGTCGACCCTGCCACCGTCGGCCGGCCCGCCCTTGCCGCCCCATTTGTAGATCTTGCCCAGCTTCTCCGAGGCCGCGTTGACAACCATGCCGCGCAGCGACCCGTCGCCGCGCAGAGCATCGAGCGCAGGTGGGGGGAGCGGCGACCCTGGCATCGGCGCAGCCCGGCCGCCACCCAGCAGACTGCTCAGGCCGCTTGTTGGCAGCGACATCCGGCCCAGACCGCTCGGTAGGCCGCCACCACCGCCGAATCCTCCGCCGCTGATCCGAAAAGCGGATGCGGAACGCCCATTTCGCGGTGGTGGTCGGCGTCGGCGGCGGTGTGGTGGGGGTGGTCGTCGTGGTGGGGGTGGGGGTGGTGGTGTTCCGGGTGGGGGTGGGGTGCCGTATTGGGAGGCGATGGCATTCAGGTCGGCTTGGCGGCCGGGCAGGGTGGCGGCGTAGCCGTTGACGACGCCGGCGGATTGGGTGAGGTGGTCGGTTAGGGAGGAGACCAGTGCGACGCGGCCGGGGACGCTGCCGGTGTAGGGGGCGAGGGCGCGGGTGGAGTTGTCGGCCGAGACCACCAGGGTGCGGGCGTTGTTGCGGCCGTTGGTGGTGTCGGCGGCGGTTTGGCGGCCCCAGGCGTCGAGTTGGTTGTCGGCTCCGGTGAAGGTGGAGCGGCGGTTGTCTAGTGCGGTGGCGTTGGATTGTTCGCGGTTGGCGCTCGGTCCTGACCAGCCTGGGGTGCCGGGTGCGCCGGCGCCGTTGGCTGCGGCGCTGTTCGTCGTGGGTGCTGAGACCCCGAACAGTCCTTCTACCTCGGCCAGCGAACGTCGCGCGGCCGCCACAAACCCCTCCACGCCATCAGTAAAACCCACCTCCACCACGAGGGCCACCAGCACAACCACCACCGTGCACGTCGTGGGGCGTCTGGACGCGGCGACCATAATTTGCGACGATCAAACACATGTTCGAAGAGTGGTCGGTCGATGTGTGTGGTTATCGAACGTTGCACCATGTTGACCGATGTGTGCAGGTCGATACGGCCAGGGCGTTTCCTATGCACCGTACATGCGGGCGCACCAAGTCGCGTGGATCATGCGCGACACCGGTAGCTGGTGGGCAGTGGTGTTGATGCCCGTGGCGAGTGGAAATGGCCTCTCTCACACCACGATGCAACTTTGGCTCGAACCGGACATGATCGTACCCGTATCCGACGGGCTGGCTCGTCAGTGACCCCCATGACTAGCTGTGTTCTGGCTGCTTTTGAGCAAATGCGTTACTCAGCGGTCTATTTCGGCCGTTGCAGCCCCCGCCCGCAGCAGCATCCGGTGCCACTACGGCTCGGTAGTCCTGCGCCGCGATTCCGACTGTCGCGCAGGAGTATTCGTCACAGTGACGATTTGTCGCGGTGTGGGTCGCATAGATCAGGTTGGGCGGTAGATGTGCGCCCGGTGCTCAACACGACCGATCAGCAGGGCGTGGTCGTCGTCGAGGATGCGGAAGGTGACTCGATAGTCGCCTCGCCGGGCGACGCGCCAGCCGGCGAGCTCGTGCCGCAGCGGCTTCGACATTCGGTACGGGTCTGTGGGCAGTGTCGCGGTGATGAATTCGGCGATCGCGGCCGCGACTTTGTGCGGAAGCCGATCGAGTGCGCGAACCGCGCCGGGAGCCAATCGGACCGCCCATGGGTGCTCGTCGGTCACGAGAGGCCGTAGCGTTTGCGAAGATCTTCGCCGGTGATGGTGTTGCCGGCGGCGTAGTCGGCGTCGGCCTGGTTGAGCTCGTCGACGAGCCCTGGGGTACGCAGTGCATGCAGGGTTTCGTTGAGCGAGTCGAGGTCGTCGGCGGACATCAAGACCGCGGCGGCTCGGCCGTGTCGGGTGATGCGGATGATTTCGTGCGTGCTGTCGGCCTCGTCGACCAGGGCGGAAAGCTTGTCCTTGGCTTCACTGAGCGGTACCGTCTTCATGAGTGAAAGTCTAGCCTGATAGTTAGCCAACGTATAGCCCGATATTTAGCCGATAACGTTCGTTATGTAAATTAATCTAATTAGCTCCACTAACTAATGTGTCATGCTAGCCCAGATTTTTCGGGGATTATCGCTGGTGACGGCGTGTAGATAAGCGAAAGTGCCTGTCCTGCAAGGGATAATTGGACTTCTCTAGGGTTCAACCATCCTGACGGGAAGGCACTTCGCAGGTGAAGAGTATCGCGGCCGCATCGCGGGTGAAAGTGTCAGCCGACGGCCACGGGGTCGTGTCGCACGCCGGGATGGGCCTACTGCGGGAACTGGCCGACCGGACCGGGTTATCAGCGCAGGTCACCGGGGCTTTGGCCGACACCTACCGCGGGCCGTGGAGCTACGCACCCGGCGAGGTGTTCGCTGATCTGGCCGCGGCGGTCGCCGACGGCGCGGACTGCATTGACGGGGTCGGCCAACTGTGCGGCGACCGTGAGCACGCGTTCGGCGCGAAAGCCTCCACGACCACGATGTGGCGGCTGGTCAATGAGCGCATCGACGCTGCACACCTGCCTGCGGTGCGCGCGGCCCGCGCCAGCGCGCGGGCGGCGGCCTGGGCCGCCGGTGCGGCCCCGAACCGGGTGGCTGGCTGCACATCGACATCGACGCCACCCTGGTGATCGATCACTCCGACAACAAACACGGCGCGACGCCGACCTGGAAGAAGTCGTTCGGGCACCATCCGCTGCTGGCGTTCCTGGACCGCCCGAGATCGCCGGCGGGGAAGCCCTGGCCGGGCTGCTGCGCAGCGGCAACGCGGGCTCCAACACCGCCAGCGACCACGTCATCGTCCTGGCCCAGGCGCTGGCAGCGCTGCCCGCGCCGTGGCGGCCCGACTCGAGTCGTGGCGGTGATCCCGACCGGCCCAGGTGCTGGTGCGTTGCGACACCGCCGGAGCCACCCACCGATTCGCCGACGCCTGCCGTGAGCAGGGGGTCGGATTCTCCTTCGGCTACCCCGTCGACGCCCGCGTCCAGGACGCCGTGGACACACTCAACCTTGCCGAGGGCTGGTACCCGGCCATCGACACCGACGGTGGGCTGCGCGACGGCGCCTGGGTCGCCGAGGCCACCACCTTGGTCAACCTCAACAGCTGGCCGCCGGGCACCCGGCTGATCCTGCGCAAAGAGAGACCGCATCCCGGCGCCCAGCTGCGGTTCACCGACACCGACGGGATGCGCGTCACCGCGTTCATCACCGACACACCGCCCGGTGTCGTGGCCGGCCAAGTCGCCGGCCTGGAGTTGCGGCACCGCCAGCACGCCCGCGTCGAGGACCGCATCCGCGAACTCAAGAACGCCGGCCTGCGCAACCTGCCGTGTCACGGCTTCTGGGCCAACGCCGCCTGGCTCGAGATCGTCCTGGCCGCCGCCGACCTGGTCATCTGGGCACGGCTCATCGGATTCACCAGTGATCCGACGCTGGCCCGCGCCGAGATCGCCACGTTCCGCTACCGCGTGCTGCACGTCGCGGCCCGCATCACCCGCGGCGCCCGCCAACTCCGGCTGCGCATCGACGCCACCTGGCGCTGGGCCACCTCGATCGCGACCGCCTGGCAGACGATCCGCACCGCCTTCGGATAACAGCCGGCCTCCTGACCGATCGATCACGAAAGACATACCGGCCCTAGGAAAGCCCGCCCCACCCGGCGACACGGGACCAACCCACCATGCCCTGTGACCGCAGACGTCACCCGACCAACCATCACGCCCTACAGATCCACCGCCATCACCATCGACGAAAAATCCGGGCTAGTTGTTGTTGTTGTTGCTTGTCGGTTCTCTATCAAGTTGGCGGTTGTCGCAATTGACTTGGCGGTGACGGATTGCAGCCCAAGTCTCAATCAAACTGGCGGCGCCAGGTGTAGCTGTCGCAGGGCGGTCCGATGGCCGCGGCATACCCTAAATCCCCGTGGATCGGCCCCGCGTTGTGGTCACCGAAGTCGACGTCGATGCCGACCAGCGCTCTGAACCGCTGTATGCGCAGCTTGGTCAGCTTCGACTCCGCGGCGTTCATCCCCGAGCTTCATCTACG
Source organism: Mycobacterium dioxanotrophicus (assembly GCF_002157835.1). Classification (NCBI taxonomy): domain Bacteria; kingdom Bacillati; phylum Actinomycetota; class Actinomycetes; order Mycobacteriales; family Mycobacteriaceae; genus Mycobacterium; species Mycobacterium dioxanotrophicus. The sequence goes on from NZ_CP020811.1 coordinate 139,581, forward strand.
TACTCAGGGTTGATACCAATCCTGCCGGCGGTCGTCCATCACTCGGGCTGACTGCCAGCGCTTTGCGTCGAGCGGGTTCTGCAGGATAGCGCCGGCCGCTGCGGCTGTCATTGCGCTTCCATATCCCGCGAAATTACTTGCATCTCCCGCAGATGGCTTGATGTCCTTCCATTGCTTGTCACTTTGGACGATCATCTGCGGATTGCCCGCGCGAGCATTCCAGCAGTTCGCCAAAGCAGCGACGATGGCCTCCAGAAGATCGTTCAACGACGTGACGAGTCCATCCAGGACATCGGCCGGATTACACATTATGAAAGCGTCGAGGAACGAAGTGCGTGGGTGTTGCTCATCGAAAACCAGAGATTGCACCTCGCTCCACCAGGGCTGTTTGAAGAACGGGCGGATGACAGTTCGAGCGGTGGTCGGTACAAGCGCCTCGGCCGAGGGCGCCCGGTGAGTCATGCCATTTCTAGTCAGGCGCATCCACCCCAGCCAGTCCGGAGGTCCTGACTTCTGCCAGTCCAGGACCGCAGTCACCAAAGCCTCTTGAACCGCTCGCCCACCGCTGCCCACTGGCTGCAAGTACTGTTTTGTCGAGCCAGCGCTGAACTCGGCGCCAATGGTCTCGACATCGCCCCAATCGACCTTGACCACGTTCTTCTCGAACCCGCCCACAATGAAAACAGCCGCTGCGACGCGATCCAATGCTTGCCCGAAGTGGAAGAAGCAGGACTCGGCCGAGCTGGTGATGACTAGCGCTCGGCGGCGACCTTGCCGATCAAGCGGAAATGGACTGCGGCCCTGTTTTCCAGCCCGTTGGTGGGCGTAGCTCTCAGCAAATGTCGCTTCACGGTAGGCCTGCGAAACCAGGGACGCGGACGAAAGCGCATCGGCCGTGCCGTACAGCGACTGAATCAGATAGTCGGACAACAGTGCCCGCAACTTCCAACCGAGGCTGTTCGGCCACCAGCTCGGGCCCGCATCTTGTTCGTCGAGTTCACCGATGACCTGGTTCGCAAACATGTTGAGGGAAACGAGTGCACCCTCTATGCGCTTCTCGTACGTATCCGCATCGACATAGATCACTGACGGAGCTTAGGGCGCATCAGCGGCAACCTCCCTGCCGACGCAGTAACTCACTACCGGCAGGCATTCAGCCAGGTAGTAACACCCTGACGCTCAGCTCACCCCGAAGGTTCGCGGCGTGGGTTACATGTCTCGCTCCAACTACCCCACGAGCTGGCACACCATGCCGGCGATGCTGATCACGATGCCTATCAGTGCCGGATAGATATCTGCTAGCCGAACCGCAGCCGAAGATGCTTCGAGTTCGTCCAGTGCGGCAGCCCTGGCCTTGTCGATCGCGGCATGCACTTCTCTGATTTCCTGTGCGCGCATTGCGTTTTCACTCTCAAGCCGTGCAAGACGCTCACCGTCTGTGCCGCCGTCGACGTGTCCATAGGCCTGGCTGGTCATCTTCGGCAGCGTCCCCGCCGAAGTTCCTGGATCGACAGGGGGAGCCGGTGGAGTGAGCCTGTCAACCACAGATTCAACGAACTGATCCCACAATTGCAGAGCGCTTTCACGTAACCGGACGAGCAGGCCGGACGCTTTGTGCCATGCATAGAAAAGTCCGCCTAGCGTGACGAGCGATCCGACCAGTTGAAGCACGATACCGAAAGACTGCATCAGTGCTCAGCGTGTTGTTGACGGCCACCGCGGCGGTCAGAGCCAGCAGTACGGTACATGGAGTCAGCTAATCTCATTGGCTCCGCGCGTCCTCGCTTTCGGAAAGTGGTTGCGGTGCAGAGTAATCCGGCTCTTGAGTGACGTCGTCGTGCACGACGATCCGGCCGCCGGCATTGTACTGCCGATGCAATGTGCCGACGGGAAGCTGACTCGCCGTTCCCATCCAGCGCCACGTCATCCCGTGTTGCAGGCCGTCAGTTACCGCGTCGCGCAGCGCCCAGCCCGACACACGCTGCAACTTCGCGAGATAGTCGGCACGGATCGCCGCAGCATTCCCCCGTCGCGCTACCGGATCGGCGATGGCACTGCCGAAGTCCTCCCCCAGCGTCGACTCGGCTTTGCCGAGGAGCTCGCGCATCAACCTCAGCCTTTCACGGATGTCCTTATCGATGATGGTGTCGGTCATGCGCTGCCCCTTGGTCGTGTTCCAGTTCCGGAACAAGGCTATCCCCGCAACGTTGCGAACCGGCGCAAACCGCGCCATGCCTGGCGAGTACGCGCTGCACAGCATGTTAAGTGTTACTTGACGCGACTGGTTAGAGCCTATTGACAGTCGGGTTGTTCGCAGTCACGCTGGGTGAATGCCCGCCAGCAGCCGCTTGGTCGACCTGATCGACTGGTACAAGAACGCTCATCCGGATGTCACGGACGCGGAGATTGCGCGCCGAGCGGGCATCACGCGGGCGAACCTGTCTCAGTGGCGTTCCAACGGTGTGCGTGGATGGCCGGCCCGCGCCACCCTCGACGCGTTGGCCGCGACCATCGGCCGGCCGTACCGTGAAGTGCTCGACGCGGTCTTGGCCGACACGGGGTATTCGGACACCGGCGGAAGCACCGCGACTGCCGCACGACCGCACCGGGTGGTCCTCGACGATGCGGTGCGGGTGCTCACCGAAGCCGCCAGGCTCACCAACCAGCCGGTACGCCAGAAACCTGATGGCTCGTGGGAACCCGACCTCGATGCCGATGGCATACCGATCGATTGGGCCGCGTTCGTCACCACTGCGCTTGCCGGCGCGGCCGCCAACATCGGCGGCACTGACGCGATCTTGGCCGGCCGGCCAGGCTCCTGGGAAGCCGGCGTGATCCGGGATGCCCTCAATGCCGCTGTGGGCCACGATGAATGGGATTTGTGGCGTCACCGCACCGAACCGGTCAACGTCGTCGTACACCCCGAACGGATCCTGTCCGACATGTATTCGTCGGTGTGGGAGAACGGGTTTTACGCCGCTGAGACTGAGCTGCAACGCCGGGAAAACGCGATCAGCCCCAGTCATGTGTACAGCTACCCCGGCAACGAGCTCACCGAGAAAATGCGGGCGTACTACACGGACCTGGGTGTCGAGATCATCGACGGCCCTCCCCCACCGCTAGCGTCAGTCGAGGAACTGGAGGCGGCGATCGCGGCCGAACGGGAGAACCCCACCGAGCTCACCCCCGAAGAGCAGGCCACCGAGGATGCCCTCGCGGCCATCGAGGTACTGAGAGACCGCCTGGAAGCCCTCCAGCACGACGAACTCGCCGAATACGGCCAACAGCTCGCCCAGGCAATCAGGGAGCGTCTCGCGGCGCTCAAGCTGCCCGTCCCGGTGACCGTCTCGGTCGACCTCGACACGCCCCTGCACGAGGCACCGGAGAGCCCGCTAGATGCCTGGGCCACCGGAGCGCTCGACCGGGTCATCGCCGCGGCGATCACCGAAACCCCGACACCCGACACACTGCCCGGCACTGCCCTGCAGCGGGCCGAAGCCGCTCTCGCCCGCGAGACCGGAGCCACCGATGACTGACCCCGACCTCGCCAAACTCTCCGAGGCCGCAGACCAATGCGGGATCCCCGCTGATGTCCTCAAAATCATGGCTGCCGACGATCTACTCCCCCAGGTCGTCCGCGGCCGCGCCGGCCACGTCTACTTCCCACGGCACTCCATTCCGACCTGGGAGCAATGCATCAAGTTGCTCGAAGAGCAACGCGACCGCCACCTCCGCCGGGCCGCGGCCATGCTGCGACGCCTCGAAACCGAACTCGAGGCGGTCGGCAACGACATCAACGAAGCACGTGAACAACCGCGACAGACCCTCGGTATCGATCTGATGAGCTTCGGTCACTGGCCGTATCAGCGAGGCGCATCTCTTGTGCAGGGGCAACCAATCATCAACAGCGCGTTGGAACAGTTCGCATTGGAACGACTCGCGATCGTCCGCTACCACGACGCCTATCTCGACGCGCTCGCCTCGGAAGGCCGCAAAGAACCATGAGTGACGGCTACTGGGTGGTCAGCGTCAACCGGGACACAGGCGAGGCGACCACATCGGAACGGATCACCAGCAAGGACGAGGCATGGGAGGAAGCCGCTAGGCGTGAACAGCCCAACATCTTCACCACGGTGGTGCCCCGCCGACACAGTGCGCCGCGCCGCGACCAGCCCTAGACCTACACGTGCAACCCCAAGGAAGAGAGCGACTCTGCCGATGACTGACCGTCCGCGCACCGATCCCAACAAACCCGACCGCCCTCGCCGAACAGCACGTTCGCTGCGCGAAGCAGCTGCCGGCTTGGCGGAGCGGGTGAGCGAGCGCGGAATGACTCTGACCGTAGACGTCGCGGAATCGTTTCTGAGAGAACGCAATTACTCCGCCGCCCGACAACTGGGCGTCGATGAGCGGAACACCCACCGGTATCTCGACGAGCTCGCCGAGGAACTCGTGTCCACCTTCGCCGACGAAGCTCCGGGAACCAACCTGTTCGACCTTCCACGGACCGCACATATCAGCGTGGCCAACCTCGGCCGGTTCATCGCTGGCCTCGCTGAGACCATCCAGTTCTACGGCACCTTCCAAGGGATCGACGATATCGATCGACGCGCCAGAATCCACGAGACGGCACAGCTCCTGTCCCTGGCCGGCCTCGTTCAGGCCGATCACACCGTTGGCTCGGTAGCCGCTCCCCCAGCGATGCTCGCCCGGATCGCCCGGACATTAACCACCGCCGCCGACCTCACCGACAACGACGACCTCGCCGCCGCACTCCGACGCGACGCGATGCGAGCCCGCGCCGGATCAAGCTGATGAGTGCGGGATTAAACCTGGACGACCTCGTCGACCTCTCACACGTCATCCAACAGGTCGTCGGCCGCTCCCTGAGCCCTGACGAGTCCTCGCGCCTCAAGGCCGCATATCAGGCCGCTGGAACGGCGGCCGGCGCCACACTCCAAACGCTTCGTGCCGCGCTGGAGCAATCCCGAAGATAAGTACCACGACATAGCTTGGCCCCACGCATGGACGCGCTTCGCTGGTTCGTCGAGGAATGTCAGACCGAGCAGCGAAGATGTACCCATGGGAAGACCATCGAACCCAGTGCCGAGCAGTGAGCACGGTTCACCGTTGAAATGGCCCCACCCCACAGGCTCTGGCGGGATTGCCTGGCCATCAGGGCTTCCCGCCCCCTTGGGCAGGCTAGTCGTCACAGGTGCGCAATGAGTGAATCGACGGTTGGTGACGCGCGGGTCCGGGTCGCGCCGAAACGCCGCGACGTGAGACTGGACGAATTGACGATCCTGGTCCGTGTCCCCGGCAATCCCACGGCTACAGCGGTTTTCACCGCAGACGAGGAGGCTGAGGCGCAACGCTACGCCGATGAGCATGCCGCTGCCGGCGCAACGGTTGTACCACTTCCAGCCTCCATCCCAGACCCTGTGTGGGACTGGGAAACCACGTCATGGGTTCCCAGGACCGCCGGGTAAGCCGAAGCCCAGGAAGATGGCGCTATATGCATGGTGAGAAATCGATGATCACCCACCACGAGGCAGGCCACGCCATAGCAGCGCTGATGACCGTCCAAGCCAGGGTGGCGGCTGTTGGGCCGATCACCGCGCCACCCGTTTCGCCGAATTAGGCAGCTACGAATACGGTGAGTTCGAACAAAAGGGGGGAATCCCAGTCGACGTGAACGTGGACGTCGATGGTTCCGTCGTCGTGCGGGGCGATCCCGCCTACGTTGAGAAACGCATCGCCGACTAAGGGCATGTCGGCGTCGCCTGGGTTCCTGGCGAGTTCGACCACCGAAGCCCACACCTTGCTGTTGCGGCCCGTTCGTGGCAATCCAAGGTCCGTCGAGTTCAGAGATATCTTGATGTAGCCGTTGCCGGTGTATGCCCAGCTGCCGGCAGAGACATTGAGACTCATAGGTTTTCCCTTTCACACAAGATGTGAGGTTGTATCGACTCGATGAGGTTCGGCCGTGGTGGCACATCACTGATGGTCCATCTGGTCGGGGTTTCGTCATATGAGTAGCGAGCTACTCGAATTTCGGCCCGGATGCGCCCGCCCGGTGCGGCTACGGTTTGAACTCGTGACCGCCGTTCCGTCGATCAGTTCTGAATGCCTCGGGTGGGCTGCCACAGCCCGGTACACCCGCACCGTCGACGACGGCGCCGGAATCCTCATGTTGTCGGCGGAAACCGGCACCCGGTACTACATCCGCCACCGTGGCGATCGCCTGGAGTTCAGTGAGGCAACAGCCGGCGACGAGCCGCGCACCGTTCTGTTCGCCGCCACCACAGTCGTGCTCGAGCGGTGCCTGTATGCCGTCATGGGTGACGAAATCCGCGAGGATATCGGACTCCCCTACCTCGAATTGCCTTCTAGTGCATCTGAAGTAGCCAAGTCGTACCAGCTCAGCGACATGGAACGGGGCTACAGAATTCTCCACCGAATCGGCCACGGCCCCGTCGCAGCGGCCCCCGACCCACAACTGAGCCTCGTCGCACTCGTGCCCCTATCCCACCTACTCGGACTGACCGTCGCCGCCGTCAAGAGGACGTACCTTTCCGAGCATGGGGCGCCTCTGCTGGCCAACGGGCGCTATACCGACACCGGCGGCGAAACCCCGGCGTTCGACTAGCTCCCGGGATCTCCCCGACCGCGTAACCCGTCGCGCGTGTACAGACGGCCAATCACGCTAGTCTGACTAGCTCGATTGGCGTCATGGCGATACCATGTCTCCATGGAGCGGATCAGCAGCAGCGACGCCAAGAACCGACTCAACCGACTCTTGAAAGAAGTCCAAGCTGGCGCATCATTCACCATCACCAGCCATAACCAGCCCGTCGCCCGACTCGTACCGATCAACCCCGTACCACGCCGATTCGGTCAACTCCCAAACCTTCTGGTGCCAAACGACTTTGACGAACCCCTGTCTGCCGAACTCGCGGCACGGGAAGGCACCGACGAAGCGTGAACATCCTGCTCGACACCCACACCCTGCTCTGGCTCGTCAGCAAGCCGACAACCATCCACACACAAGCACTTGCCGCCCTGGAGGATCCCGACACCACGGTATGGGTCAGCGCCGCCTCAGCGTGGGAAATCTCCATCAAGACCCAGCTCGGCCGCCTCGATGGCGAAGCCTTGCTGTCGGCCTGGTCTGACATCCTCTCCGACATGAGCACTACCGAGCTCCCGATCGAATCCGCTGACGCGATCCTGGCCGGCCGACTCCCCTGGCATCACCGAGACCCGTTCGATCGCATCATCGTCGCTCAGGCATTACGCCGCAATCTCACCATCGCCACCCGCGACCCCAACATCATCGACGCAGCACTCACCGCAACCACCAACGCCTAACAAGACCACTACCAACCCAAGACGAGAGGAAACGCCTTGTATATCAACAAATTTCCCGCTGTCGAACCTCGTAGGCACAAGGACCTCCAATGAGCGAGCTACCCGCCCTCGCCGAGCTGGCTGACGAGATCGATCGGCTTGGCCGCAACGTCATCTTGCACGTACAGCGGGTCCAAGACGATTTGAAATTGGCAGGGATCCGACGCCACACCAAACAGTGGGTCGTGGAGCGCGTTCTGTCCCTCCCCGTCGACAATTTGCCCGACGTTGCTGATCGCGACGCCAGACTCATCGCGTTATTCGCAGCTTTTGTGGGGGTGACCACGCCTGAGCGGTTTTGGGCTGCTGCCGAGGAGAGCCAGTCGGATCAAAAGGTGAGCGCAACTCTATCGCAGTTCGTCATCAACATCTTTGAACCCCAAGGCTTCCAAGAGCGGATAGCCACAGAACTGCGCTCCCTTGCAACGCCGCTCCTTGCCGAAACGAATGCGTCAGACGACACGATTCTCCGGCTACAGCAGCTCTGCGTCATCGCCCGCAACACCGCTGACCTTGAAGATGGCCCGCTCGCGAACACCCTGAATCGCCTTGCCGACCACGCCGATCGCTCTATTGCCGCATACCGCCATGCTCGGGAGGAAACTGAGCACCTACAAGCTGCCCTCGCGGCCCTGCCAAAGACGAACGAAACCGAGCCAGGAGCCACCACATGACCACCTACTACAACGAAGCCGCATTCTTCGACGCATGGCGGACCGGAGTCGAGCTGGCCGGCCCCCGATTCTTCGGAGACGGTACGCACTCCCCCGCAACCGCAGCCAGCAAATGGGATCTCACGCCCGACGTCGAGTACATTTCGAACTCGATCGGTGTTCTCTCATCCGGCGAACAAGTCTTCCTTGCCTCCCTGGTGAGCTTATACAGCTCCGACCTCGGCGGCCAACTACTCGCCGACATCGGAGTCCACGGCCTCGCCGACATCTCCGCGGCCCTAGATAAGCCGCGTGTGGAAGTACTCGCAGCACTACTCCTCGCTTACCCGGGATGGTGACCATGGCCGCACCGCGCACATTGACTCGCCTTGCGGTCGCCACTACCGTCACTGTCGGCGCCGGGGCATGCGCACCCAGCGCCCAATCCCCTGCCGACCCGACCCACACGCCCACCGCCACCGTCCTGCGAGCGGTCGACGGTGACACCATCGACGTCCGAGACGACACCCGGGGCAGACTGCGCATCAGGGTCTACGGCATCGACTCCCCCGAGCTGCACAAGCCCGGCTGGTCGGTCGGCTGCTTCGCCACCGAAGCCGCCGACTTCGCCACCCGCACCCTGACCGGCCGCCGCGTCGCCCTGCTGCCCGACCCATCCCAAGATGCCCACGACAAATATGGACGCACCTTGGCCTACGTGCAGCGCGACGATGGATGGAATTACTCGATCGAAGCGGTACGCGCAGGAATGGCCCGCGCCTACATTTACAAGAACAATCCTGCCAGCCTCTCCCCCGCTATTTCAGCCGCCGAAGACCAAGCCAAAGCCGGCCACATTGGCCTATGGGGACCGCCATGCAATGGCCGCACCGAGTCGGTCAGACAGCAATAGCGCTCTGCCCTACCCGATCCGTCGGCCCGGGGCGGCGCCGCCCAGTTCATGTGCGGATGAGGCGCGCGCAGTCGCTAGAATTCGACCCGTTTGCATCGGTGTCGAGTGTGATCCGCGTAGCCTGCTCCGCCCTCCTTTGGACCGACGGCACTCCCCCACCGACGGCGCTGTTTGCGGGCCTTCCGATCCTAGTTGTCTGACCGCAGAACAGCGTTGCGAAGTCCCTGGGCTTGTTCCGTATCCGGTTGGGAAATCGCGATTAGGTGCGCGGTTTTACCATGGTAAAACTCGCTCTACCTGCGAGTTCGTATGTTTTCTGCTGAGAGTATTTGCCCCGGCTGGACGCGCCACGCGGGATCGCTCTCCGGGTTTTACCATGGTAAAACCCGCTCAAACCTCCCCTGTAGCCCCGTGGGTAGGACCACTGTTGGGCCCGCACATTTCGCCCTTGAATCTGCTCGTACCCCACTGAAGCTTTACCGTGGCAAAACGTCGCTCGCATCGCCCTGATCTTTAAACGCCTTCGCTTTGCGGCGGACCAGCTCGTAGAAGCCTGCCTACCGACAGGCGTTTCCCGGTCCCACCGCGCTTTCGTTTCTCGAACTTTTGCATGAGACGCCGGACGAATTCGTGTTGCTCAGTGCGTTCGTCGCACTCCCCCGATACGCTGCTCATGTCAGATCCGGAGTAGGCCGTAATTATGCGGGCGAACCATACGGAAAGGCCCTCTTGTGGCAACCAAATTGAAAGCTGTAAAACCACTCGACTCCCCTAATGGTGACGGAGCGAAAGTCGTCGTCTTCCTCAGTCAAAAAGGAGGGGTCGGCAAGAGCACTGGGACCGTCAACGCGGCGGCTACGAAAGCTGATCTGCTCAGGAGCAGACTTTCCGCCGACGACCCCTCCCCTGTTGCGGCGGTGTCCATCGACCAGCAAGGCTCGGCAGTCTGGTGGTCCGAGCGTGTCAATGGCCGGGACTTCCACGTCGTGCAAGCCCACGACGACATCGACGGGCTACGTAAACTCAGGAATCTCCGAGGGGTGAAGTACGTCTACGTCGACACCCCTGGGTGGATCGATATGGCGGGCAACGGTGGTGCCGACACGCTCGGCGACGGGAAGGCATCAGACGCGTTGCGCGCGGTGCTCGATGTCGCAGACCTCGCGGTGATTCCCATGCAGCCCGAGCCGCTCTGCTACAAGCCGACCGCTCGGACCATCAAATATGTAGTCGAACCGCGCGGCTTGAAGTACCTCGTCTACATCAACAACTGGGATCCTCGCGACGGCGAGCGGGATCGCGACGAAACGATCGAGTACGTGGAGAAGAACGGGTGGCCGTTGGCAAACACCGTCATCCGTCGCTACAAGCTGCACACTCGGGCAAGCGCGGAAGGCCAGGTGGTGACCGACTACCCGAAGAATCGCGCAGGCATGGAGGCCCGGCTGGACTTCTCCAAGCTGACCCATGAAATCGACCTCGCGGTTGGAGCCTGAAATGGCAGCACGCGGACGTGTCAGCCTGGCAGCACTCGTTGACGACGACGACGATCAAGACGCGCCTTCACTCAACGCATCCTCAGCGCCAGCCGGCGGGGGAGTGGCCGCTCCGAGTTCGGTACCCACAGCGGAGCTGATTCCCAACCCCCGCAACCCCCGCGATACCGTGGGGGATCTGGAGGACCTGGCCAGCATCGTCGACATTCAGCTGCAGCCTGCGGCTGTTGTCACTCGGGCGGCCTACCTTCGGCTCTACCCGGACGACGAGATCACCGCGAACTGGGTTGTGATCAATGGGTGTCGGCGCTTGGCTGCCGCCGAGAAGTATGGCAAGGACACCCTGGAGATCGTCGTCAAAGACGAGCTTGCCAGGGATCGGGCCACGCTCATTGCGGCCGCTATCCGGGAGAACGTCGAACGGGTCGACTTCGACGTGATCGAGGAAGCTCATGCCGTGCAAAGTCTGGTGGACGAGTGCGGTTCCGGTAGGGAAGCGGCCAAGCGACTCGGCAAGAGCGAAGGGTGGATTACCCAGCGCAGGGCCCTGCTCGAACTGGCGCCGGAGATCCAGGAGAAGATGCGCGCCGGCGAGATCGCGGTGCGTCACGCGCGGACACTGGCGAAGGTGCCCGAGGAGCGGCAAGTCCAGGCGTGGAATGCGTACTTGGAACGTGAAGATCAGAAGCGTAAGGAAGGGGAGAAGGCCAAGCCCAAGGAGAAGCCGGCCGCGCCTCCCCAGTATCGCAACGTCACCGCTGCGCTGCGGAATTTCGACGCCGCACCGACAGACCTCGCCGACGCTCTGATCGACGCCCTCGGGGATGACGGTGTCGCGACGCTGCTCACCGTTATCAAGCGCCGGCGCCGAGCATGAAGACGTGATGGTTTTACCACGGTAAAACCATCACGTCACGTGACGAAACAAGGGGGTGTCATCGGTCGGTGACCAGCAACTTCATTTCCGGCTAGCGTCACCGCGCACCCCGCACCGGGCTCCAACGCAGAAGCCCCTCCACGCGATCCGGGCCTCCACCAAGCTGCCCCATTTCCAGCACCCACCTGCGGGGTAGGGCGCTGCCCAAAACACGCCACATTCATTTCCCCGGAAGGAACCCATTCGATGACCACCACGGTCGACGAACGCCGGCCGGCCACACCCGCCGCACCGACACCTCAACCAGCACCCCACGCGACAGCACCAACACCGAGCATCGAGAGGCCCGGAATCGGTGCTCGCCTACGATGGGCCCTACGACCGACCGGGTCGAGCCACATGCCCCCGCCGATACCACTCAGCCCCGAGCAGCAGCGGGCCGCCCGCCAGCTCAAACTGGTGAGGATCTCACGGCCCGCCGCCTTCGTCATCACGGTCATCATCATGACCGCCAGCTTCGCGGTGTCTTTCAACGCGCAACGTGACCTGGCAGAACGCCTAGGCTGGGACGAGAGCCTGTCGTGGCTGTTCCCGGTCTTCATCGATGGCTTCATATTCCTGGCCACACTCACCCTCGTCGCGTTCTCCGGCTACGCCACTCAGAAGAACAACCGGATCTACCTATGGTGCGTCCTGGTGTTCTTTTCACTGATATCGGTGAGCGCCAACGTTATTCATGCTCTGCTGCCAGACCTCGTTGGGCAGCAGGGCCGTGTCGGTCTGCAAGGAATCCTGGCCGCCGTGCTCTCGTGCACGGCTTATCAGTAGTTAAGTACATATTGTGAGCACAATATGCGTGTTGAACTGCATATTTATCGTCGAGTACATGTACCCTAAGATGGTGCGTAGCAATATCAATACCCTCGCCACGCCGGTGCGGCGTGTTGCTTGCGCTCCCTGTTTTTGTGTGCGAAATTCGCCGTGTGAACCTACAGGAGCGGTTGCGCAAGGCGGTGTCGGATCATGGGCCGTCGTTGGCGACTCTGCGTTACGACTTGGAGGTGGTGATCCCCAAGGTTGGCCAGATGTGGCAGCCGTTGTTCGAGGATCCGTTGGATATTCACGGTCAGGCTTTTTGCACGTGTGTGCGCCAGATGGTGTTGAGGATGCGCGAGCTTCGCAAGCCGATTCCGGGGGACACGTTGTTGACTTCTCGTGGCAGTGGGTTGTCGGTGCAGATCGCCGATTCGCGGGGAATGGATTTTCGTGCGCGGCGGTGGCCGTCGAAGGTGTTGCACGGGGAGCGGGTTCGGGTGGTGACGCATCCAACGGGGGGCGATCTTCGGGTGCTGCGGCCGCCGAAGGCTCAGGTCGACGAGCAGATGTTGTTGGACGAGGACGAGCCGGCGCAGTTGTTTCCGTCGCCGATTGTGACTCCGGCCGGTACACCGGATATCTTCGCCCTGTGGTGGCCGACCGACGATGGGTGGGGATTGTCGGAGGCGGTGTTGGCGTTCGTGGTGGATGTGGACAATGCGTCGCGGGTGCAGATTTTGGCAACCGAGCCGCTGCCTCCGGTCACGGACTCTCCGCTGGTGACTCCGTCGGCGCAGGGTCAGGGGCCCAGGGACGACTTCGGCGAGTACGAGCCGCCGGCGCTGGGTACGGGCGAGGATCCCGAGGAGCCGGCTTAAGGGGTCGTGGTGTCGGGGGTCGATGCGAATGTCGGCGGGTGGCTGTTGAATCGAGGTCGCAA